>JAOZQN010000456.1 GCA_029932195.1 Bacteroidales bacterium
AACACTAATACAGTAGATTACAAGCTGAATTTTATTCTTAACGCAATACGCGTGAATTCAAATATAAGAATAAAATATCTTTTTGTTTACAACAAATATATGAATGGTAGCTTTTGGTTTGTAAATGGTTATTCTTTTTGTGAAAAAGCTAAAAAACAACAATAATTATAAGCGATTATTTAACATATTTTAGAATAAATTAAAGTTTTTTTATTTATGTTTTACTTATTTTTGTAAGTATAAGGTAAATTAAAGGGCACTCCTAAAAACTCAAAAATAAAATATATGAAAAACGGACAATTATATTTGCTATTAATCATCTTGCTGTTACCAAGTTGTATGTTAATAACATATTCTCCAATTATTAAGAAGACTGATAAAGTTAAAAATATTCGCACAGTGCGTTTGAAATTAAACTTTTTAAATGCCAAAGAATGGCGAAGTCCATTGGTAACCAGTTCTAAGCATTTTTATAAAGAAATTAGTCAAGGAGGAAATTCGTCTTATTTTGTGTATGATATTTTAGAGCTAAAAGAATTAAGTTCAACAATTAATGATACTATTTTCTTAATTATAGATGAACATATTTTTCCAATAAAAGTTCAAGAAAGACAAACCTATGGAAAAACAATAAAAAGGACTAAAACAGATAATATTCTAACATCAGATTCTACCACTACCACAGTAATAACAGGGTATAGCGAAGAGAATAGAATGGTAGAAAAAATAAAATATCAGTTAGGAAATAAAGAAATTGAAGCAATAAAAAATGCTAAAAAGCTAAAATTTAGATATTATTCCGAACCCGAAATGATTACAATAAAAATTAGTCATTTAAACTTAATGAGAATAAAACGTTTTATTTCAAAAGATTAAATAAGTAAAAGCACTTACTTACTGATTTTTATGATAAATATAAAAAGTATGTTCAAATTTATTTTTTGAATCTGGAAGATTGTGTGTTTTTTCTATTTCTTTCCAGTTATTAAAATTTATTTCGGGAAAAAAAGTATCTGCTTCAAAACTATTATGGATTTTTGTTAGATAAAGTTGATTGGCAAATGGCAAAAAAAGTTTGTAAACAGATGCTCCTCCTATCACAAAATTTTGTTTATCTTTTTCGCATAAATTCAGAGCTTCATTTATATTATTTGCCATCTTGCAATTAGGATAACTAATTGTTTTGTCAGATGTTAGAACAATATTTGTGCGATTAGGCAAAGCTCCTTTGGGCAAAGACAGGTAGGTGTTTTTGCCCATAATAATATTGTGTCCGCTCGTGTTTTTTTTGAACCATTTTAGGTCGTTTGGCAAATAACAAAGCAAGTTGTTTTTAAAACCTATTGCATTATTATTTGCAACAGCTACAATTATTGATATATTCATGTTTTTTTTATAAAGTGTTACTTAATAATCTAAAATAATTTTCATTTTAGATTTTTATGTGTTAAATTAATTATTTTTTTCCAATTATCCACTTCTCTTCTGTGAGCCAATCGGATTTTACACCAATTGATTTTGAATAATATGCTCGCTCTGGTTGTATGTGTTTCAGGTAATTACCTGTATCCCATTTGCCATTTTTATTTTTGTCGTAAATTATCTTAAAATAATAGGTCTCTGGTGGAATATTTTTTATTTCTATAATGGTATCCGTATTTATAATATACTCTTCTAATATTTTTTCCTCCTCTTTACTTTTAAATATAAATTGCACAATTGCCTGACCTTCCGTAATTAAACTATCCATGATTAAAGTTTCACTGAAAATAGAATCTAAATAAATACTATCATTCAGTAAATTATTGCTCTTCAAACTGTCAATAATTAATTTATGCGAAATGCTATCAGTATTTAAACTATCAGGAATAATTAATAAAGTATCTATTTTTACAGTGTCTAACACCCTTAATATCTCGGGCATTTTTAAAGTATCAAAAAGCAAAGCACCAGTATTTTGTAAATTAAAACTTAAAGAGCCATAATAATCTTTGCTTTGCATTATAAATGTTTCACTCATAGTATCATTTGTATTTCCAAAAATATCTGTAAATAACAAAGAATCAAGCACTAATTTATAGGAAGTATCTTGTTTAAAATCGCCGCTTATAAAATAACTACGCTCTAAAATACTGCCTTTCTTAAATTCAAATTCTATTGGTTTGTTGCCAACAATTATTTGCTTACGAGTATCTGCTGTATCAACAACTACTTGTGGAAGTTGCTTAATAGTAAGATTTAAGCTATCAATAATTGTATGCAAACTATCGTATTTATCAAAATTATTGTAAGTTATTTTGAGTTCCAAAGTATCCAAATTTTTAATTTTTTCATCAATAATATTATATTCTAAAGTATCTTTTGTTAGATTAATATTTGTTGTAAACCAGTTATTACTTGTTTGATAATTAGTAATTTCAATAGCTGGTTTTTGTTCCATTCTTTTAGCGAAAGCAAGTCTAAATTTCCCCGTTTCGTATCTTATTGATTGATTAATTTTCTGCTTCTCCCATTTATAAAAAAGTGCTATGGTATCGTTAAAAAAATGTTCTCCATTTTTATCGGTATAATCTAAATAATTAATTACAAATTTTATTGTATCTTTAAGAAAAACATCTTTATCTGTAATTTTTATATAAAGAGTATCATATTTGTTTTTAGAATTATACCAATTATTACTTGAAGCGAAATTCAAGGGAGTAATATTTATTTTACTTGTCAAAGGTTTTTCAAAAGCAAGAATAATTGAATCTTGTTTTGGGCGTTTGGCATAATTTCTTTTTTGTTGGTTGATTGGCAAAATAATGTTCTCGCTAAATTTTTGCATAACATCAAAGAAGTATAAGTTGTCGTATAATAAATTGATATTGAGTGTGTCTGTGTGGACTATTTCTTGCTCATTAATTTTACAAATTATGGTATCATTTGTTTTGTTTGGGAATATAGAAAAACAATTTTTAATATCTAAATTGTTATTTTGAGTAATTTTAAGGCTATCAACAGGGCGAGCAAAATACAAGATAATACTATCATTTGTAGTTCTTAATATTTTCATGCTCTGAACTCTTGCATCACTTACTAAAGTATCAATAACTTGATATAAAGATATTTTAGATGTGTCAATTAAACTAATAGCCGAAGGTAATCTGAGATTAATATCTTTGTATAAATCAAAAGTAGCTTCAATATTATGATTAATTTCTAATGGTAAAGAATCTGTTTGCTCATTCCAAAAAGCGAAATCTAAAGTGTCGGTTTGCATACTTAAATTGTCTGCAGAGTCTTTTTGTAAATAATTTACAGCAAAACTCAAAGTATCCATATTATAAACAATACTATCTTTTATCCAAAAAATAATTGAGTCTGAAGTTGGAAATTTCTCTACAAAACAGTTGCTATCTTTCTTAAAATTAATAGGTTCTATAAAAATACTGTCGTTAATTAATGGTCTGTTAAAAATAAATTTTGCTTCGCCTTTATAATTTCTTGAGCTTCTAACAACAAACTGAGGTTTATTGTCCTCTGCAAAAAGACTAATTTTTATGTCTTTTGGATAATAAAAAACTTCGTTGTGATGTAAAATGCTATCTACAAGCAAAGTATCTACAATTTTCTTGTTCTTTTTATTATGTAAAACAGTTCCAGCTTTTAAAGTATCTACATGATAAATTATTTCGGCATAAGGTAGAAATAAAGAATCTATAAACGCAATTTCCTCATCAACATTGTCATATAACATATTGTTATTAATATCTTTAAGAGCAAATATTTTATAATTAGCCTCTTTGATATTATTAACAATAAAATATCCCAAAGAATCGGTTTTAGAAATATAATCTGGCAAAACTTGATAGGGTAGGGAGTCTATATTTTTTTTATAAATCATCACAAAAACATCTTTTTGTGGCTTACCATCAAAAGCAGAAGTTAAGTGTCCCGAAACAGAAAGAGTATCAAGAACATCGCCTGTTGAAAAAACAAATTTGAGATTTCGTATTTTATTTCCTTCGTTAAAATCTTTTATAGAATTACCAAATTCCAGTGTGTAAGTAACCGAGTCTTTGAGTTTTTCTTTAAAAAGAATAACAGCTTTTTTGCCTTTTATTTTAAATTTAGGCTGTTCTTTTTGAGGAGGCGACGAAAAAAACTGCGATTCTATTTTATTAAACTCAAAATACTCATCAAATTTGATGACTATTTTATCATCGCTAAAATTAAGCCCATTTCTTTCAGGAGAACTTCTTTTTAAGTGCGGAGGAATAGTATCTTTCTCGCCACCCGTGAGTGCTCCTGGCTGTGCACACGAAAACACAAACAACAAAATGAATACAAAAGGGATAATTAAATATTTTTTCATAATTAGAAATTGATGATGAAATGTGGTCATTTTTACGACAAAAATAAATTGCCGACAAACAATGAATAATTAATTTCACAAAATTAATTATTTTTTAGTATAATTATAAAAAAAATGTAACTTACATTATTAATCGGCTATTATATAACGGTTTTTGTAGATACGCACGGCAGTGCGTCTTCACTGCCGTGTATTTCCACAAATATTTCCACGACAATCATCTAGAAGAGACGCACGGCAGTGCGTCTCTACAAAAAAAAATGTATTACAAATCATTAATAATTCTAAGAAAAAAGGATTTTTTGCAATATATTTTTTAATTTTGTAACTTTTTAACAGACAGTTTCGTCTTAAAGATATTAAATAACTAAAGTTTTTGCCTTCATTTTATATTGATTATCAATAATTTATAAAAATATTTTCACTAATATGTTATTAAAAAATCATTGTAAAACATTTATAATAAGATGATTACAAATGCAATTACCAAAATAGTATGAAATTGACAATTATTAACCCTTTATTTTTAATAAAAACAAAAAATAGGTGTTTTTTATAAGTCTCAAAAAAATAGTTCAATTATAATCCACCGATATGCCCACCCCAACCCTCCCAAAGGGAGGGAGTTTTTCTTTGGTTTTTACCTTTCCCAAAGGGAAAGA
>JAOZQN010000457.1 GCA_029932195.1 Bacteroidales bacterium
ATCTGCAATATAATTATTTGCAATTTTTCCTCGCATTGGCATTGCATTAGCTACAAGAGAGTGGGGGAGTGTGGTTATTTTTTCAATAATTTTTTCCAACGGTATTCCTATTTTTAAAGCATGATTGACTGCCGTAGAAAAACAACCTGCACCACGAGGATGATTATTTGCCCGTGAGTGAGATTCTATTCCTCCATCAGAACCTATCATACAAAAATCGTGTTGCAATGCTAAATCTACAGTTTTATCAAAAGGCATAGTTCCCTCAGGAACAGCTGCTAATCTACCATAACCCTTTCTATATTTATAAAAAGACGACTCTGTTAGTCGTTCACCTGTTCCTACAATTATTAAATCATTATAATTTAAGTTGTAACGTTCTCTCCAGCCTTTTCCGTATCTTTTTGAGTGCAAGTATGTTGCCCAATAAGAATACGGATAAACACAGGTTGTTAAGCTGTGTCCGTTATCACGAGCGGTGGAAATTAGTTCAAGAGCTTTTGCCATATTAAAAGTTCCTCCTGTAGAATTTAAGTGGTCTATATGAATATGGACACCAGTATCTTTTGCAATATTTATAGCTTCTTTAACTCCTTCAATTTCTTTTTCTTTGGATGAATGTCGGAGATGTAGAAAAAAGGGGCGAGAGTATTTTTTTGCTAATTTGGCATATTCTATAAGTTCGGAGTATGGAGTAGGCTGATATTCTATACTATGCGAAACTCCAAGTGCACCTTCATTTAAGCATTTTTCAACTGCTTTATACCTACTACTCAAACTATTATTATGATTTCTAATATTCATTACTTTTGTAGAAATGCCGTAATTAGTGTAATGTTGTTTGTTCTTAAAATTATTATAATATTCAGATACATTGTGATAACCTCCGTGCATTTGTAGAGCGGTTGTAACTCCGTCTGTTAGCTTATATTTTTCAAATATATTGTAGGTTGTGTAGGGATTGGCACTATTATCTGCTAGAACATCAATAAAACCTGGCGAAACGATTTTTCCAGTTGCGTCTATTTCTGTTTCGCCAAAAATTGGTTTATAAGTTATTTTTATTTTACCTTCGTTGGTAATCCCAATATACGGTTTTCCCCATTTATCATTTGAAAGAACTTTTCCATTTTTTATAACAATCTTATATGAGTCTGGCAAAGCAAGACTTTTTATTATAGGACTTATACCTATAAATATACCAGCAGTTACTGATTTTTTTAAAAATTCTCTCCTGTTTATTTCCATTTTATTGATAAATATAAGTTGATGAGTAATAAATAAATAACAATGAATAATTGTTTTATGTTTGATTATCTGCAGATAATAATGTAGAGCGAAGAGTAATACAACTTAAGGCATATATTTCTTTTTAAACATTAAATTCTATTATTGAGTCCACTCCGAAAAGTATCTTTTTGCCAAACTCAGCGTTGGATACAAATTTTAAAATACTCATTTACAGTTAGTAAACTCCGTTTTTGAAATTGGTATCCGCCTTGATTTTGGCAAAAATACACTTCTCAGAGTGAACTCATTATTTATTGTTATCCAAACAAATATAAAGTTTTTTCATGAAACACATCAAATTTTAACAAAAATTGCTAAATTATTAAGTTATTTTTCAATAATTTAACAATTTAGCAACTAAGAAGTTAGTCAAGGGGGGACTTGAAGTCTCCCTTTGACTTAAAAAGGCTTAATTTTGATTAAAGACTTAACACTAAAAACTAAGCACTCATTTACAATTATTTTACAATACTTTTAAAGGTTTCATCGTCAAAAAATGCTCTAAATTCTACATCATTAATAGCATAAGCTTTTAGTGAAGCATCTGCTTGAACAGCTTTTTGTAAATTTTGGAATAAGTCGTCGCCATTAGATTCTCTTGCAGCAACAACAGCTTTTAAGTAATAGTAATGTCCTTCTTCACTTTCTACACTATTTAAAGTAGATTTTGCACCAGAAGTATTTCCAGAAAGTAATTGAGCTAAAGCTTTGTTAAAAGAAGCATTTGCACCAAAACTTGTTACAGCCTCTTGGTATCTAGCATCTTTAAGTTGAAGAACTCCAACGTTATAAGAAATCTCGTCAGTATCTTCTATCGCTTTTGCTTTTTTAAAGAATGTTTCTGCTTTTCCTAAATTTTCTTTTGCCCAGTAAAGAACACCAAAGTTATTAGTAATAGAAGCATTTTTATCATCAATGTTTTCTGCTTTTTGAAGAAATGTTTCAGCGTCGTTTAGTTGATTTGCTTTAATATAATAAACAGCAAGGTTATTCATTGCTCTCCAGTCTTTTGGATATTTTGCAATATAGGTTTTATAAATAGCTTCTTTATCTGTTCCGTCTGCAGATTGTGCTGCATAAAATAATTCAACTTGTGAAAGGTCATTTGGATTAGATTTTCCAAGAATAACTAATTCCGAAGCTGTTTTTTGTTTTGTTTTGAATGTAGCATAAATTTCAGATCTACGTAGTTTTGGAAAAATATCATCTTCAACATCATCATAAATAGAACCTATTTTTTTCATTTCCTCTTCTCTTTTTACAGGGTTTTTTTCAGTTTCTAGAACACGTAAAATAATTTCTTTATCAGTTATATTAGAGGCTTGAAGTTTTGCTTTAAAACCTTCCCAGTCTTCGTCTGGAGTAGTTTCTCTTGTGTAAAAATTATCTTCGTCCGAACCTTCAATTTCTGCATCTTTTAATTCTTTGCTCATAAAATTTTGAGTGTTTTTACCTCTGCTGTCAACTAATCCTTTGTTCATATCAATTTCTCCTTCTGGAGAAGCATAACTTAAAATAGAAAAGCTAACAAATTCTTTATCTGTATCATCATTAGATAGTTTTACGTCTTCTACAAATGTTTCAATATCGTCTCTTCTTTTTTCTTTTGAAGTAAAACTTGATTTTTTAACTTCATAAAAAAGAGTAATGTTTTCTTTTTCTGTAGTTTCAGCTGGTAAAGTAACGCTTGCTTCAACTGTTCTTGCAAGCCCGTTTCCTGTATTTCCTTGTTCTCCATTATCTACAACAAGACCATCATCAACAAGTTCTGGTGTAGTAACAATACCGTCTGCAATTTTTATTAAGTCCAATTCTTTTAACTCTCCATCTGTTCCTTTTTTTATACTTATAGAAAGGTTTAAATCAGACATTCTAAATGCTGGGTCATAGTCAATTTCAAAAGTATAAGTTGTATCTCTACTTATTTTTTTTGGACCACTTTTTATTTGACCAGTTTTATAAATGACTGCAGGATTGTTGTCTTTTATCTTCTCGCCTTGAAGAGTTTCAGGAGCAAATTTATGCTCTTTACTTCCATCGTCTGCAGTTAAAATTGGAGTTATAATAACATACCCTTTTTTGCAAAAATATTTTTCTGGAAATACAACATCTATTTCAGCCTTTACTTTGCCATTGTGCATTTCTAACGGGTCTGTTTTAATAGTTACACTTTGTTGTAACTGTTCTGCTTTCTTAGCCATCTTTTTGGTGCCACAACAGCCTCCAATGATGAATAGTAATGACACAACAATAATACTAATTGTCATTTTTTTCATAACTTTCTAAATAATTTATGGGTTAATAATTGATAAAACTTTATTTGCTTGATATTTGTTACAAAAGTAAATTTTATTTTTTAAATACAAAAAAAATATATCATAAAACAATTCTATTTATTCCTTTTTTATATTTGCTATTAAAAATAATATCTGTAATTTGCTTATAATCAGCTTGATTGTTTACGAAATTTATATTGTTTGTGTCTATAATTAAGAACTTAAAATCAGACCGTTGTTTAAAATAGTTGAAATACCCCTTTTGTATTTTAGATAAATAGTCTGATTTTATTTCTTGTTCGTATTCTCTGCCTCGTTTTTTTATATTTTCCATTAATTTATCTACCGATACATGCAAATAGACGTATAAATCGGGTTTTGGTAAAGAGCTGTAAATTACATTAAATATTTTACGATAAAGCTGATATTCGTCACCTTTTAAAGTATTTTTCGCAAAAATCATTGATTTTGAGAAAAAATAGTCCGAAACCAAAAAAGATTTAAACAAATCAAGGTTTTGTAAATCGCTTTTTAGCTGGCTATATCTTTCTATAAGAAAAGATGTTTCTAACTGAAATGAGTATTTTTCTGGGTCTTTGTAAAATTTTGGCAAAAATGGATTTTCGGCAAATTGCTCCAAAATTAGTTTTGCATTATACTCTTCCGAAATCATTTTTGAGAGCGAAGTTTTCCCCGCTCCAATATTTCCTTCTATTACTATAAAATTTGGGTTCATTTGTGATACTATATTTTAAGTATTAAGTATTGAGTCACTCCGAAAAGCGTCTTTTATCCAAACTCTGCGTTGGATACAAATTTTAAAATCCTCATTTACAGTAGTAAACTCCGGTTCTAAAATTTATATCCGCCTTGATTTTGGCAAAAATACACTTATCGGAGCGGACTCAAGATTTTCTATTGTTTTTTCAAAATCTATAAATAATTGATGATATTCTGCAATTATTTTTTTACACAAGCCTTCTGCTATTTCTGGTTCGTATGTCTGTAAACTTATTTTTCTCATTTGTTTTATTTCTATCCACGTTTCAATATCTTCTAAACTCCTTATTAATTGCATTTTAAACAATTTATTAATAACATTTCCAAAATCAAAAGTATCTATATTTTTCGTATTAGCAAGAATATTTTTCATAATAGAAAAAGCTAAATCATAATTATATTCAAAACGCTTGATAATAGCTTCTTGTATTATGTCATCAATTTCTTCTGGAAAAAGCTCATCATTATCGTAGCTTAAATTTAACAAATCTATTGCCAAAGTTAAATTTTTTAAAGCTAATTTGTATTTTGAAATTAATTCTTGCATGTTTTTTTTGTTTTTTTAGTCTTTTACACATCTAACAGGACAATAATATCTTTTTTTATCTTCTTTAGTTAGTCTCTGGACGGAAATAGGTAATAAGCAATCATACAGTGTGTTATCTTG
>JAOZQN010000458.1 GCA_029932195.1 Bacteroidales bacterium
TTTTTTTGAAAAATAATATATTTTTATCTCATTTTAAAAATCATCATGTAGAGTACCATTTAACTTGTTCTTTTAACTTCTAACTTCTTCAATAAATATTTAAATATACTTATATTCACGCATTTATTGAATTGTTAGAAATTAAGGCTACCCACGTAAGGTTGGACAGCTTAACTATCAAGGCAACACGTTTCCAAGTCCCATTTTTATTGCCTTTGGCAATAAAAACAGCACGTTGGAAAGAGTTGAATATTTAAAATTTGTCCAACTTTACGTGGGTAGCCGAAATTAAAATAACTGCCTTAAATTGGATAATTATTAATTTTAATTTGCCTTAAAAAATAGAATTATGATAAACAATATAATAAATTTTTCGCTAAACAACCGATTTTTAATAATAATATTATCGCTTATTATATTAACAATAGGGGCATATACATCAAACGATATGGACATTGATGTTTTTCCCGACCTAACTGCACCATCGGTTGTTGTGCTTACAGAAAGCCATGGAATGGCAGCAGAAGAAGTTGAGAAATTGGTAACCTTCCCCATTGAAACTGCATTGAACGGAGCAACCGACGTGCGTAGAGTTCGCTCTTCCTCTGCCGCAGGAATTTCAATTGTTTGGATAGATTTTGATTGGGAAACAGACATCTACAGAGCAAGGCAAATTGTGAGTGAAAAATTAAGTATAATTTCTGAAACTTTGCCCGAAGGAGTTGGTTCGCCAACACTTGCACCTCAATCTTCAATAATTGGTGAAATTATGACTATCGGAATTACTTCCGACAGCGTAAGTATGCTAGATTTACGAACTATTACAGACAAACAAATTAGGCAACGATTGCTGTCAATTAGTGGGGTTTCGCAAGTCGTGGTTATTGGAGGTGAGTATAAACAATATCAAATTCTGGCTAATCCTCAGAAAATGAAATATTATAACGTTTCGTTTTCCGAACTTTTAAAAGCCT
This sequence comes from Bacteroidales bacterium, assembly GCA_029932195.1. GTDB lineage: Bacteria > Bacteroidota > Bacteroidia > Bacteroidales > JAOZQN01 > JAOZQN01. Next base: position 975 of record JAOZQN010000458.1, read on the forward strand.
CGAAAGGAACGAATAAAAATTCTACTGGTGGTTTTTTAAACGATTTTGGGAATGAATATATTATAACGGCAGAAGTTAGAACATCAGATACAACCGAAATAGGAAATTCGGTTATTAAAATGATAAATGATAAACCTATAAAAATATCAGATGTAGCACAAGTAACAATTGGTGCATCGCCAAAAATCGGAGATGGTTATCTAAACGGAAAACCAGCAATTATTATGACCGTTTTAAAACAACCCGACATTAATACTTTAACTCTTACTACCAAAATTGAAACAGCTTTGGCTGAACTTCAAACTACATTGCCAAAAAATATTACAATAAATACTAATATTTTTAAACAATCGGATTTTATAAACACAGCAGTAAACAACGTAAGAAAAGCATTAATTGAAGGAACTGTATTTGTAGTTATTATTTTGTTTATCTTTTTGATGAGTTTCCGCACAACCATAATTTCAATAATTGCAATTCCTGTTTCGTTATTGATTTCAGTTCTTACCTTAAAACTTTTGGGTTTTACTATAAATACCATGTCTTTAGGAGGTTTAGTTATTGCAATAGGAGTTCTGGTGGACGATGCAATTATTGATGTGGACAATGTATTGAAACGCCTGAAACAAAACGCGTTAAAACCAGAACACGAGAGAGAAAAATCATTAATTGTAATTTTTAGTGCAACAAAAGAAATTAGAGCTTCAATTATAAATGCAACTTTAATAATTATTGTAGCTTTTGTTCCATTATTTTTTCTTAATGGAATGGAAGGCAGAATGTTAAAACCTCTTGGTATTTCGTTTATAGTCTCATTATTTGCTTCGTTGGTTGTTTCATTAACATTAACGCCTGTAATGTGTAGTTTGCTTTTAACAAATCATAAAATTTTAGTAAAACAAAAGAAATCAATACTATGGGTTGAAAAAATGAGTAATTTTTACCGTAATATCTTATCAAAATTATTAACAGAAAACAAGAAAAAATCAAAAATTATTTTAGGTTCTTCAGTTGGCTTGTTGTTTGTTGCAATAATTATATTTTTTGGTTTAGGTCGTGGATTTTTACCCGAGTTTAACGAAGGAACTTTAACATTAAGCACCGTTAGTTTACCTGGAATTTCTCTTGACGAAAGCAATAAAATGAATAAAATGATAGACAGCTTACTTTTGAGTATTCCAGAAGTAAAAGCGGTTGCACGAAGAACAGGACGAGCAGAACTTGATGAACATGCCCAAGGTGTTTTTTCATCAGAAACAGATGTTCCGTTTATATTGGAAAGTAGAACAAAAGACGAATTTATGGAAGATGTGCGTTCAAAATTAAATTCAGTTGGCGGAATAAATATTACAATAGGACAACCATTGGCACATCGAATAGATCACATGCTTTCGGGAACTCGTGCAAACATAGCCATAAAAGTTTACGGAACAGACTTAGACAAAATGTTTTCTATTGCAAATCAGGTAAAAGCTAATATTACTGATGTTGAAGGACTTGTAGATTTAAGTGTTGAACAACAAGTTCAAATTCCGCATCTTGTAATAAAACCCAACCGTGAATTACTTGCACGTTATGGAATTTCTTTAAACGATTTTACCGAATATATTGATGTTGCTTTTGCAGGTGAAAAAATTTCAGATGTTTACGAAGGTTCACAAAGTTTTGATTTAATTTTACGTTATAACGAAAATAGTAGAAATTCAATTGAAAACATAAAAAACTCATTAATGATACTTATGACGGTAAAAAAATACCATTAAATTATGTTGCTGAAATTTCATCAGAAACTACGCCAAATACCATCAATCGTGAAAATGTGCAAAGAAAAGTTGTAGTTTCTGCAAATGTTTCAGGTAGAGATTTACGAAGTGTAGTAACTGATATTCAGGAAATTGTAAAATCGGATATTACCTTACCCAAAGGTTATTATATAGATTACGGTGGACAATTTGAAAGTGAACAAAAAGCATCTAAATTATTGTTTTATACATCAATATTAGCAATTTTGATAATTTTTATGCTTTTGTATCAAGAATTTAAAAACTTTACGATAGCTGCATTAATTATGATAAACTTACCGCTTGCTATTATCGGTGGAATTTTCAGTATTTATTTTTCATCTGGCGTATTAAGTATTCCTGCAATTATCGGATTTATAACGCTTTTTGGAATTGCAACACGAAATGGAATTTTATTAATATCTAAGTATCAACAATTAAAAGAACAGGGATTAGAACTTGTCGAATTAATTTTAAAAGGTTCGGCAGACCGTTTAACACCAATTCTAATGACTGCATTAACAGCAGCATTAGCATTAGTGCCGTTGGTAATTGCAGGAAATAAACCTGGAAATGAAATCCAAAGTCCAATGGCAATTGTTATTTTGGGAGGTTTGCTAACATCTACATTATTAAATCTTTTTATAATTCCGATAATTTACTATTTGATAAATTTAAAAAAACGTTAAATGCCCTCCTTGAGGGCTTTATAGCTAACGCATTAAAAAACTACTTCACATAAGGAGGTGCTGTTAAGTTCTAATTTTCTTGTCTTTTATTTCTCTTTAAGCCTTATGTTTTGTGATACGGCTATCGCCGTATTTGTAAAACATAAGACTAATATTGTTTTTTCCGCAAAGCGGAATTAACAAAAATAGGTATAAGTTCAACAAATACGGCGATAGCCGTATAACAGAACTTATGACCGAACAAATAAAAAATTAGAACTTAACAACCCTGCCACCCAGGAGATGACTAAAATAAATATAAACAGATGAAAAAGATAATATATTTCTTAATTTTGCTTTTTAGTTTTACTACAATAAAAGCTCAAAACCAAATAGATACAATTTGTAATGAAATTTTGCAAAACAACAAATCTGTAAGCACATATAAACAATACATTGAAAGTGTGAAACTTTCGACAAAAACAGGAATTTTACCAAAAAATCCGACAGTTGAATTTAATTATTTATTGGGAAATCCTTCTGAAATCGGAAATCAAACAGAGTTTGCGATAATACAATCATTTGATTTTCCTACAATTTATTTTCAAAAAGGAGATTTATCTAAACTTCAAATCCAGCAAGCCGATTTAGAATTTAAACTTTACGAAAAAACAGTTCTAACAGAAATAAAACTGACTTATATTGAGCAAGTTTACTTAAATCGTAAAAAACAAGAATTGCAAAAACGTTTTAATAATGCTACAATTTTGTATAATTCACTTCAAGAAAAATTTCGGGAAGGCGAAATTAATCAAATTGAAATTAATAAATCGCAAATGCAATTAATTACAACTAAAAATAAGTTATTTACAATTGAAAACCTGATTACAGTAAACAATAAAAAATTAGAATGGCTAAATGGGAATAATTCAATTCTTATAACTGATAGTATTTATCCAGAAATTGCTGAATATCAAAATATTGATACTTTAAGCAACCAATTAAAAAGTAACAATATTTCACTGCAAATAGCACAATTTGAGACACAAATTTCGGAAAAAGAAATTTCAGTTGCAAAAGCAAATTCGTTGCCAAAATTTGAGATTGGATACATTCAAGAAAGTATTGGCAATCAAAGTTTAAAAGGTATTCACGTGGGTGTAAATATTCCGCTTTGGGAAAATACAAATACAGTAAAAACTAAAAAAGTAGAATATTTGTATCAACAACAAGAATTTGAAAATTTACAAAAGCAAAAACAATTTGAAATACAACAAAATTTTATAATTTTACAGCAATTAAGTATAATGATTGCCGAGAGTAAACCACTAATAAACAACAATATAAGTCATGTTTTATTAAAGCAACAATTAGACAGTGAATTAATTTCAATTATTGATTATTACACCGAACTGTCTGGTTATTATTCTTTTATTGACAACCATGAAGAGATGCTAAAAGAATATTATAAATTAGAAATTGAATTGCAAAATAAAATAAATTGATAGTGGTAGTTATTTTTGATGTTACTAAATTCCTACGGAATGTTAGTAAATCTTTTTA
>JAOZQN010000044.1 GCA_029932195.1 Bacteroidales bacterium
CTACATAAATACCATGCCTACGGCATTATTTTATCACAATATTTGACTGTAAAGCCAATTTAATATTATTTACATAAAACAAATAATTATAATGAATTTTGTTGAGATGTTTGTGTCCACCGAGTTAGTCGGTGGACACAAATATATAAGCAAGATATAATTTCAACAAATATTGAATAGTATTTCTCATCAATCCATTAAGCATTATGGACACCAACGTAAAGTTAGACAATTTTTTTATCAACTCTTGCCAACGTGCCAGAGGCACTTGGCAACGTGTTGCCTTGATTACCAGAACTGTTCAACCTTACGAGCGTAGCTAGCATTATCAACAAACAAAAAAACATGAAAAAAAATCTTATTACCACCACCGTATTATTGCTATTAGCAATAAGTAGTTTTGCACAAGGTAAAAACTTGACTACTTACAACAACTACATGCAGCAGGGCGATGGGCTTAGCGACAGCCTTAAGTTTTTTGAAGCCTACGAATGTTACGACAACGCCGAATACTGGGCAGGAAGAAATAAAAACCATAAACAAAAAGCAAAAGATGCAAGAGCCAAAGCAATAACAAACATAAAAAAACAAAAAATAACAGCAGACAGTTTGCTTATTGTAGCAAACAACGAACTAGCAAAAGCAGAAGAGATGCAACGCAAAATGGAATTAGTTATTTTAGACAAAGCTGTAGAAAAAAACAAAAAATGGAAAGGGAGTGCTATGTTTTTAAGAGGTTTACTAATAGAGAGTGAACGTGACAGACTTTACGAAATTGATAGTTTAGATTTAAGCAACAGTGCTATTTTGCGTTTACCTAACGAAATAAAAGAGTTTCCAAATCTTAAACATATTAATTTGCTTGGTAATAATGATATTGACTGGCAGGATTGTTTTACGAAAATAGAAACAACAGGTATAAATAGTGTTTATGTTTCTGTAAATGATTTATCGGATATTGACAGTAGTTATTGGCATTATATAAAAGGTATAGAAATTTTAAAAAACGAATTAACCGAAATACCAGAAAATATTTTACAACAAAAACAACTCACTTATTTGAATTTAAGTTATAATGAATTAAGTAGTTTACCTAAGGAAATTGAAGATCTAACAAGTCTTACTTATTTGAGTTTAGACTTTAATGAATTAAGTAGTTTGCCCAAAGAAATTGGCAATCTGACAAATCTTACTTATTTGAGTTTAGACTTTAATGAATTAAGTAGTTTGCCCAAAGAAATAGTAAATTTGAAAAACCTTACTGAGTTGAGTTTTAAGAATAATCACTTAAGCAGTTTACCCAAAGAAATAGGAAGTCTGAAAAACCTTACAGGATTGTATTTAAGAGGGAATAAATTAAGTAGTTTGCCCAAAGAAATTGGGAACTTAAAAAAACTTACTGAATTGAATTTAAGTTATAATTATTTTACGAATTTGCCCAAAGAAATAGGAGACCTGAAAAATCTTACTGAATTGAATTTATACAATAATAAACTAAGCAGTTTACCCAAAGAAATAGGAAATCTGAAAAACATTACTGAATTGTATTTAGGAAGTAATTACTTAAGCAGTTTACCCAAAGAAATAGGAGACCTGAAAAATCTTACTGAATTGTATTTATACAATAATAAACTAAGCAATTTACCCAAAGAAATAGGAAATCTAAAAAAACTTACCTATTTAGATTTAGATTATAATGAATTAAGTAGTTTGCCCAAAGAAATAGGAGACCTGACAAATCTTACTGGATTGGATTTAAGCTCTAATCAATTAAGCAATTTGCCTAAAGAAATTGGCAACTTAATAAATCTTACTAAATTGGATTTAAGCTCTAATCAATTAAGCAATTTGCCTAAAGAAATTGGCAACCTAAAAAATCTTACTTATTTGTTCTTATATGATAATGAATTATTTACAGAAGAAGAAAAACAAAAATTAGAAAAATGGTTGCCAGATTGTTTAATTACTTTTTAGTAAATAATTTTAGTAATAGGTTAAAAATAAGGGAGTTTTTCATGAATGTCAAGTGCCTAACGGCATATTGCTTTTGAAATTTTAAAATGCTTATTTACAGAGGTAAACTTCAATTATAAAATTTCAAAAAAGCCTTGAGCTTAACACTCTTGAAAAACACCAAAATAAGTAATACTGAACTAAGCTTCGTTGTTTTTTTATCAACTCCTTAAGTCCTTTAATTTACGCTATCAAAAAAACAATGAAAACACTCCATTCAAACATCAGATTAACAAACAGCTACCTACTTAAATTAAGTGCGAGTATGTTTATAATATTAGTGTTGTCTAACTGCTCGGGGCAAAAGAAAAACTTAACAAATAAATATTCCGCAAGAATAGCTCCAATTTTTGAACACGGTTCGGGAAAAGGTTTTATGGGGCAACGAGGAGGAACTAAATATCTTTCGTACACGGAGGCGATGGATATTATTAACGAGGAGCTATTAAAAGAAGGAATAATATTTAATGATAAATACGAAGGAGACAGCTTAAAAATTGAAAAAGAAATAATCAAAATAAAAGTTCAAATGAACTCTCCTATTGATGAGTTTGACACCACAATTGTAGAACTACCTTTTTATCCAATTTCATACAATAAAGAATTAAGTATGATTTTGGTATTTGTAGATATTAATGCGTGTAAAAAATATGAGAATAGCTCGGAAGACATAATATCTTGGAGTGGTGGAGATTATGAAATAAAAGATGTAGCCAAAAAAATAAGAACAAGTTTACAAAAAAATGGTAAATACAATGCCGTAGTATTTTACGACCCTGTTTACAGATATTCCAACGAAAAACCAGATGCAATAATGGAACTAAAACTACAAGTATCCGATTTTATAGAATGGTTGAAAAAGGAAAATATAAATCCGCTCCGATAAATGTGTTTTTTTTTATTGATAATCAGTAGTTTATTATTTGCCTTTTTACTGTGGTAGCTGTCAGGCGAAAGCGAACTAAAAACTAAATATTAAATGAGTGTGTAACATATTGGAAGAGTTTGGTTGTCGTTTGCATGTTACAGGTTTCGCAATGCGATTATAAATTATGATTTATTATAATTGTTTTGAGTGTGTAACATATTGGGGGGAAGTGTTACAAGTTGCAGGTTGCAAGTTTCGCAAAACGAAACAAGAGTAGTTGTTTTTTATAATAAATATGAAAAATAATTACAACAAATTATAATTTATAATCGCATTGCGAAACCTGTAACTTGCAACCAAACTCCCCCGATATGTTACACACTCAATTGTTTTTTGGTTTTTTCATAAAAAAACAACCATTTTTCTTTCGCTTTGCGAAACTGCAACCTGTAACTTGTAACACTCCCCCAGTATGTTACACTCTTATTTAATTTATATAACCTTAAATATTAAACTTATGAAAAAAACAAATATAATTATAGTAGTTTTATTGCTATTGGCAATAAGTAGTTTTGCACAAAACCAAACAAAAATATTTGACCGTGCAGTAAAAGAACAAAATCCAGAATGGAAAGGATATGCAAATTATCAAAACGAAGAAGAGCGACAACAAATACTAAATAAAATAGATAGTTTAGATTTTAGCAGTATGGAGCTAACAAGTTTACCCAAAGAACTTTTTGAAGTCCAAAATCTTACCTACTTGAGTTTATATGGTAATTATTTGAGTCGTTTACCAACAGAACTTTTTAATATGAAAAAACTCAATTATTTGAACTTACATACTAATATATTAAGGAGTTTGCCCAAAGAAATAGGAAACTTAAAAAATCTTAATTATTTAAACTTAGAAAGTAATCTATTAAAGAGTTTGCCCAAAAAAATAGGAAACTTAAAAAATCTTAACAGTTTGTATCTGTCTGATAATAAATCAATGTCTTTTCCTAAGGAAATAGGAAAACTAAAAAAATTAGAATATTTATCTGCAGGTCATATTAAATTAAAAATCTTACCTAAAGAAATTGGCAAACTAAAAAAACTAAAAATTTTATACTTAGGAGGAAATGAATTAAGCTATTTGCCTCCCGAAATAGGAAAGCTGAAAGAACTTACTGAATTAAATTTATCAGGAAATAAATTAATTAATTTGCCACCCGAAATTATAAACCTGAAAAAACTTACTTATTTAGATTTTACCAATAATCTAATAATATCCCTACCTATTAAAATAAAACCTTTTCTGCTAAATCTTAAAATGTTAAGAACTAATATGCCAATTGAACATTATTTTAATCCAGATTTAATAACAGAGTTAACTTTTTATGAAATAAACTTTACTGAATTACCAAAAGAAATTGAAAATTTGAAAAATCTTACAAAACTAAAGTTATTATTTTGTCGTATTTCAGACGAAGAAATAGAAGAGCTAAAAAAGCTACTGCCAAATTGTGAAATTATTTTTTAACAAGTCATAAACCATAACGGCGTTTTTAACAGGTGTCAATTTCAATACTTTTTTGTAATTTTAGAATTGAAATTTATCTCTGTAAATGAGTATTTTAAAATTTCAAAAGTAACATGCCGATACATACTACGAAATAAAGCAATTGACAGTTAATGTATTAGGCAAATTAAAATTAATAATTAGCCAATTTAAGCGAAGTTATTTTTTTCTTTAACAATTCAAAAAATGTGAGAATATCGGGAATATTTGAACCTTTCTTGAAGCAGTTAAAGGGAAAAAAACAAGTTTAAATGGGTAATTATTAATTTTAATTTGCCTTACAACTTTAATAAACAACATTATAACTAAAAACTAAACCTATGATAACAATAGAAGAAATATTAGAAAAAGCGTCTTTAGATTTTAACAAAATAGAAGAAGACAGATTAAAACAGTCAAAAAAAAACACGAAGCATATTCTAATTGTAGTTCCTATAAGTATTATTCTTTTTATTTCACTATTTCTAATATTTACTTTCTGGATAGAAACGGATTCTATAGCAATAACATTAATTATTTCAGCAAGTACAACTATTATTGTTTCTTTTATTGTAATATCCATAGTTAATAGCAGTTCTTCTCAGTATTATTGGGATTTGAGAAACAAAGTATTAACAGATATAATAAAAATAATAAATCCAGATTGCACCTACGATATGTATAAGCACATGAGCGAATCTGATTTTAAAAAAAGCAAATTTACTGCAAGAAAAATTGATTCTTACAGTGGAGATGATTATTTTAATTACAAAATAGACAATAAATCTGTTTCCTACTCAACACTTCTTGTTGAAAAAGGAGATGAGAATGATTCACACAGTTTAGATAGTTATGAACGTCTTTTTAGAGGGCTATTTATTAAAGTGAAAATGAACAATCATGTAAAAGGTTCAATAATTATTGTTCCTAAGACAAAGAAAAAAAGTTTGATAAATAAAATAACACATAAAACTATAAAGCATAAAGAATCTATTGTAGAAAAAGAATATAACGATTTTAATAAATATTTTAACGTTCTTACAAAAAACAAAGCAGAAGTAAAACAATTATTATCTAATGAGCTAATTGAATTTTTGTTAAAAACAAAAGACAACCTTGATGCAGAAATTTTCTTTAGCATGAATAAAAATGAATTATATTTTGGCATACAAAAACAGAATATTTTTTTTATTAACTTACAGAGAATAAATAAAGACATTATAAAAAAATGGTACGACGAATTTATATCATATAACAATACTATTTCTCAATTAATTAAAATTACATCATAACATATTGGGGGAGTTTGGTTACAGGTTGCATGTTACAGGTTTCGCAATGCGATTATAAATTATAATTATTTTTTGGTTTTTTCATAAATAAACAACCATTTTTCTATCGCTTTGCGAAACTTGCAACTTGTAACACTCCCCCCAATATGTTACACACTCAAATCATAAGACCGCTCTTTCGTGCAATCACTCTTTATAAGATTTTTAAAGGTTTACCCATATAGAAATCTAATACAGTGATTTTAAAGATATAATCATATTTTGCTTGTATAAGTTCCGATTCTGCTTTTATCAAATCTGTTTTTGCAATATTATAATCAACTGTATTGAGCATACTTAGATTATATTTCTGTTCGGTATTATTAAAAGATAAAGTTAAGGCTTCTACATATTTTTTAGAAGATAGATATTTTTTTAATGTAGCTTCGGCATCAAAATATGCTTGTTTTACGGTTTCACGAATAATATCTTTTGTCGTTTCTAATTCATATTTATTAGAGACAACAGATAATTTTGCTTTCTGTACATTAGTATTAACAAGATTTTTATTAAAAATAGGAATATTTACAGAAACACCTACATATTTATAAATATTATTGGTTATTTGCTCCTGATATGGAACGACACTCGTTGGATAGTTATAATTTTGCATATAAATTGGCAGACCAGTTTCGGTTACATACATTGTAGGTGTATTGCCAAGATATTCAATTGCACCGTTAGTATCAATTGTTTTGTAAGAAGAAGAATAGCTTGTGGTAAGATAGCCGGAAAGTGTTACTGTCGGCAAACTTGCACTGCGAGCTATCAATATGTCTTTTTCTGAGCTTTGCAATTTATATTCAGCACTTTGAACCTCCGGACGATTTGTAAGAGCATAATTAATTACTTCGTCTAAATTATAAACAAGTATCGGCTGAGCAGGTATTTTTATTGTTGGAATTTCTACTTTAAAAGTGTCGGTTTCATGTAAGTCTAATAATTGATACAATGTTAAATAGGATAAATCCAAATTATTTTTAGTGTTTACTATATTTAATTCCTCTTTGGCAACTTGTGCTTCTATATTTAATAAATTACTTCGTGCTAATTGTTCGGCTTCCACAAGTTTTGTTATTCTTGAATGTTGTTGCAAAACAGATTGATATTGCGACTCGGCTACTTTATCTATTTCTTGCGAATATAATATATTCAAATATGCAATTGCTATTTCAATAGTTATATTATCTTTCGTAGTTTGCATTTCCGATTGGCTCTCAAGCATTTGAAGTTTATTTTGTTTGATAGTATTTAACTGACGAAATCCGCTAAAAAGAACAATAGAACTCCCCAGCGAAAAATTATCGCTTGTGGTTGTACCTTGCTCGTAATTACTTGTATAGACATTAAATTTATCTCCAAAATTATAATTTCGCGAAATATTTGCACTCAAATTTGGCAATAAATTATATTTGCTCTGTTTATAATCTAATTTGGATATTTCGTTATTTATATTTTGAGTTTTTATTTGTAAATTATTTTCTAAAGCATAACTTATGCAAGTTTCTAAATTCCAAATGTTTTTTATAGTATCGGGCTGTGCGAGCAAAGTAGAAGCTATGAATAATAAGATAATAAGGATTGTATATCTTTTTGTTTTCATTATTTTGTTTTTATAAAAATTGGTAAATAAAAAATTATTGCAATAAAAGAGAATATTAAACCACCGATTGTACCAGCAGCAAGTGCAAACCAGAATACATCATTTTGAGCGAATAGGATAAATGGTATAAGTCCGAGTATTGTAGAAAGAATGGTTATGAAAATAGGAACAATTTTGTTATTAAATGCTTTAACAAATAATTTTATTGAGTTATTTTTCGCAAAAGATTTTTTTTTCAAGTTATTGTAATCATTAATAATATAAAGTGCCGCATTAACAGTTAGACCGCTCAACAATACAAAAGACGCATATCCGCCTTGGTCAAAATTCAAATTAAACAAATAAAAAGTAAGGAAAACACCAATAAATGAAATCGGAATAGTAAATATTACGGCAAAAGGTTGCGTTAAAGATTCAAAAGAAATGGCACAAATAATATATATAATTAGAGCCACCAGAAATAGGAACCAATAAGGTTGTTTGCCTGATTCTGCCATACTTATAACGTACAAATTATTTTTTTGTTTTTTTGCATAATAACCTATTGGAAATATTGTTTTCATTTCTAAAAGTTGTTCGTTAAGGTATTCGTTACCAAAATTTTTTGTTCCATTATAATCAAGTTCTATAAAACGTCTATATTCCTGATTTTTTTTTATAATATCCTCACCCGTTTGCAATTTATTTATTTCTATAAAATTTTTTAGTTTGACGCTATTATTATTGATTTTGAGAGGATAATTTTTCAAATTCCAGATATCAAACTTCTCTGCTTGTATTGATTGTAGTTTTATTGAAACATATTTTTGATTTACTACGAAATGTAAATCATTATAATTTGTGTGTGTTATGTTTGTTAAATTCCAAAAAATATTAATTGGCGATAATTCTAAATTTGTAATTCTCTCATTATCAAGCGTCATTACATATTCGTATTCATTTTCCTTTCGTTTGAATATATTTCTATATGCAGTAGTCGTTGTTTTTTGTATTCGTGGATGTTCTGTTAATTTGTTTCGAAAAATATCATTTATAGAATTTAATTCATCGTAATTATATCCATACATTGCTACTGCATAGTGTGGTAATCGTCCTCCCTTATAATTATCAAAACCTTTTCCCACTCCATAAATATTCCAAGTCAAGCCGTCTCTATTTAATGCTTTATTAATTAACTTCGCTTTCAGAACAACTGGGAACGAAGTATTTGTATATTGCGATTTGAAATATATAGTAATAAAACCTGTCCGATTATTATAAATATGTGTTACAAAACGTGAAATTTCAGGGAATTCTAAAAGATAATTTTCAAGATATTTTATAAGTATGTTTGTTTGTTCAATAGGTGTTCCTTGTGGCATTTGTGCAACGACATTTAATTTTGTTTCCTCTGGTTTTGTATAATACGAACCCTCAAAAACATACAAATTAAACAAACGAAAAGTGCCACCAAGTATTTTATTTAATGTTGGTTTAATGTTTTCTATAAATATTTCAGACCCCAAAACATTATTGTACATATTAGCCGGTAAATTTTGCTTTTCTATTCTACTTGGCAGTTTATGAACCGGAATACCAAAGAGAAGTATAATAAAAATGATTGCTATTACTTTAAAACGGATTAAAAATTTGATTACTCTTTCGTAAAAATTACTAATGAGAACTTTAATATAATTTTTTCTAAATATTTTTTTGTTCGTTATATTTTTAAATAATAATATTTTTTTAGAACCTATTGTTTTATATATTTTTATTTTGTCGGCAAGTGCCGGAATAAAAAACAAGGCAATAACAAGCGAAACAGATAAATTTATTATTATTACATAAGCAAAATCAACAAGGTTAAGACGAATCTTTTCGTCTAAAAAAAATATTATTACCAACGAGGCAATTGTTGTTAAGGTAGAAGCTAATATTGGAAGAAAAACTTTGATGTTTTTTTTGTGTCTTATATGGTCTATCATTACAATGCTGTTATCTATTATTAATCCTAACGATACGGTTATACCAGCAAGTGAATATAAATGAATTTCTATTTTTAGTAAATAATAAAATATTAAAGCAATGGCTAAGTTGGCAATTAAACTAATAAGTATTAATAATAAATATTTAAGTTTACGACTAATTATGAGGACAAATATTAATAAAATAATAATAGTATATAAAGTCCGTTTTGTTATAATTTCTAATTCATTACTTAAATATTCGCTTGAATCTTCGCTTAGTAGCAAAAAATAATTTGCTGGTAAGTCGGTTTTAAATTCTGTTATTTTATCTTTTATTCTTTTGGCAAGCACAAGGTTATTAACATTTTTATCCGGATAAATAACAATATTTATTGAATTTTTACCATTGATACGATAAAAAGAAGCCGGAGCAGTCTCTACTTCTCTTATGGTGCAAATATCGGTCAGGTAAATAATACGATTACCGGTTTTTTTGATAACAATATTTTCCCAATTAATTTGTTCTGTAAGTTCGTTTTTTAGAATAATATAAGTTGTTAAAATATTTTCGTTGGTTTTTTCCGTACCAATACCGAGCGTTTCTTTTGTGAAATAATTATCTATGGCTTGTCTTATTTCTTCGGTAGAAATATTTAGATTTTGTAAGATATTATTATCAAAAAGCATTTCCCATTGCAAAGGTGTAGCTCCGTAAACTTTTATCCTATCAATACCATTTATTAATGATAATTTTGTCTTTATATTTTTTTCTGCAAATTCTTGAATGCGATAAGGAGATGCCGAAGCATTTAAGGTATAAGTTAATAATGCTTTCTCTTCACTCTCGTCTGGGCGATTGACAGTTATTGTCGGGTAAGAGACATGCTCGGGAAGCTTAGGATAAACCTGACGGATAAGTGAGGCAACCTCAAAACGTGCATTATCAATATTTACTGTTTTATCAAATTCTATGCTTATACTACCATAATTTTTTGACGACACAGAACTGATATTTTTTATACCACGCATTGTATTAAATACTCCTTCGTATTTAGAGGTTACCTCTTGCTCGATAACACGACTTGTGGCATTATGCCAAAAATATTTAACAGTTATTTCCGATATTTTATTCGTAGGAGTAAGCTGAAACGAAATTAAAGGTAATAACACTATTCCCAAGATTGTTAGGACAATAAAAAATATTATTATGGAAAAAGAGCTTAATTTCATTTATCTATTAAATCTTTTAAAAATTATTTTTAGAAACCAAAACAATACAGGGATAAGAAATAAACTAACAATAGTTCCGATAATCATTCCGCCAATAACGCTGATGGCGAATGGACGTTGTAATTCTGCACCGATACCGGTGGTGAAAAAAAACGGTATTAAAGCTACAATTGTTGTTATACTTGTCATTAAAATAGGTTTTAAACGACGCTTGCCACCTACCAAAATTGCGTCAATAAGCGTTCTGGACAATAATTCTTTATTTATTGTATCTATTTTTAATATTGAATCGTTAATAATTATACCACTCATGACCACAATTCCAATTGCCGACATTATATTTAACGATACTCCGAATAAATATAATAAAAAGAACGAGCCAAAAATATCAATAGGTATTTCTATTAAAACTATAAGCGGAAGGCTAAACGATTCGAATTGTGCTGCGAGAATAAAATAGAGTAATAAAATAGAAATTAATAGAACAATAAAAAGTTCTTGAAACATCTTTTTATTATGGAAATAATTACCTGTAAAATTAATTTGGATTTCGTTATACGAACTCATACTTTCTTTTGTTGCGGCAATTAATTTTTTATAATCAATTTTATTAGCATGAGGAATAATTGGAATATACTCGCCTTGTTTGCCGGAAATTATCATTTTATAATCGGTCTTATCTTGTACGGAAATAATGGATTTTAATGGAATTTTTTCCCCTTTAGAATTAAGTATGTCTGAATTATTTATGATATCTGAAACATGCCGTTCGTGGTCGCTTAAAATTATTGGTATAAATTTATTGTAAGATTTTAATGTTCCTATTTTATTATTACGAAATAAAGTTTTTAAAGTTTGATAAACTGTTTGGTAGTCAAGATTGTAAATTAATAATTTGTCTGATAAGATACTTATTTGTTTGTTGGTTTGTGTGGTAATATTTGTTTTAAAATTTGTTTTTGTGTCTGAATTTATTTTTTTTATAATATTATTTACGGTATCAATATTTGGAGATATATTTTGGTTTACAGACATTATTTGTAATTCTAATTTGGAATTATTATTATCAAAAAGTTTTTGAAAAATATTTTCCGATTTTTCAAAACTATAGTTAGTCAGTGGATATTTATTTTTTATAAAAAATTCAAAACTATCTTTTAAATTGTTAATATCAATTTGTTTATTAGTTTTAATATAAACAGAAGCCTCCGAAAAACTTAAATCGTATTTTTGGTTAAGTAAAAATTGTTGTTCGCCTATAAATGAATTAGATGATTGTATTAATGTATCTATTGTTTTTAAAAATTTTGCTACACGTATTTTATTCTCATCAATAGAAATATTTTCGTTCCAGTCGATATTTAAAATTATTTCGGTTTGTTCTATTTCGGGTAGTTTTTCTTTTTCTAACATAAAACCAAATAAAACAGATAGTAAAACTAATGATAAAAATATTATTAGTGTAATAGCTTTTTTCTTAAAGACAAGATTTAATATTTTTTCGTAAACAAATTCTAATTTTATTTTATTAAATTTTTGTATAAATTTATCTATTTTAAGACTTCTATTTTTCAAGTATAACAGACGATAGAAGGTAGGTATTAAAGTTATAGAAACGATGTACGAAGCAAAAAGTCCTACCGAAACCGCTATTGCTTGGTCGTAGAAAATAGCTCCAGAGATTCCACTGAGAAAAATTAACGGCAAAAAAACCGCACAAGTAGTAAGCACAGAACTCAACAATGGACGTATAATTTCGTTTGTGCCTCTTATGCAAGAATCCGAGACAAGTGCTGTTCGTTCGTAATATTGATTTATATTATCAATAACGATTATAGAATTATCAATCATCATTCCTATGCCAAGCACAAGACCGGATAACGAAATTATATTAATGGAAATTCCGAAAAGATAGAAAAAAATAAAAGCTATAATAAGCGAAACAGATATGGAAATACCTATTAATATAGGTGACCTAATATTTTTCAGGAAAAAAAACATTATCAGAAAAGATAAAATACCGCCATACAAAAGTGTTAATTTTAAATTAGAAATAGAATAATCTAACAAAGCAGTTTGGTTACGGCTGATATTAAATTCTATATCCGGATAATCGCTTTCAAATAAATTAATTAATTCTATTAATTCGCTCTTTAAATTTTGCATACGGGCATCCGATTGCTTTATTATTTGCAACACTACAGCACGTTTGTTAGATTGCATGTAAATGCCTTTTTGGGCTTGTGCTTTGATTTTTATTTCTGCAATATCTTTTAGTTGGAAAATATGCTCGTCTTTTTTCAGATAAATATTTTCAATATCTGATATGCTTCGTAAGACAGACGAAAATTTTATATTGTATTGATATTGACCATCTTTTATCTGCAAACTCCCAATATCAATATTATTTGAGAGTAGAGCCAATTCTATATCTTGATAAGAAATATTTAGGGATAATAATTTATTCTTATTAGGTAAGATAATTAATTCGGCTTGGTCGCAACCGCTGATATCTGCCATTGCTACATTAGGTAGTTGTTCTATGCGTCGCTTGATAATATTTTCGCAAAACTCGCTTAATTGCAAAAAATCTTTTTCCGACAAACTATCTTTTCGTAAGTTAATACTAAGGTCTAATACCGGAATATCTGTAACACTGGCTTTTATTACTTTGGGACGTTCAAGTGCCTTGGGTAAATAATTTAGAGAACCGTCTATTTTTTCATTTACCTCCAAAAAAGCGTAATTAATATTTGTTCCATACTTAAAATGAAGTAGAATTATAGCCATACCGTCTCTACATTCTGTTTTTATATCGTTTAGATGCGAAACTTGTAATAATTGATTACGTAATGGATTTACTATACTATTTTGTAATTCGCGTGCCGAACTATTTGGATAAGAGACCTGAACTGTTACAATTGGAATATCAATATCTGGCATTAGAGATACAGGAAGTTGTAGGTAAGCGAGAACTCCTATAATAACAATTGATAGATAGGTCATTAAAACTGCAATAGGACGTTCTATAAGAAATTTTACCATAAAATAATAAAGTTGCAATATACATATTTTCAGGCAGTAGCTAATTATTAATTGTTAATTGTTAATTGTTAATTTACTTAATTAGTAATTCGTTTAACCTGCGAATCATGTGTGAGATTAAAATTATTTGTAGTTATTACCGTATCATTAGTTTGTAAACCTTCGGAGATTAAATATGAAGTACTATTTTCTGCACTTATTGTTACGTATTTCCATTTGGCAAGACCGTTTTGGTAAGTAAAAACTACATTCTGGTCGGAACGAATTATTACTGCCGATTTTGGAACAGAAAGTGTGTTAATAAAATCGCTTTCTATTATTACATTAGTATTCATACCATCGAAAAATCCTTGATAATTATTTGAAATAAGCGAAGTTACTATAATTAATCCATTTTCATCTACAATCGGATTGATTTCGGTTATAGTAGAACTTAATTCTTGATTGTTAGAGGCAAAAGGTACAATTTTAACGCTACCGCCTAATTTTATATTTTGAAATTCTGTTTCAAGAACTTGAAATTCAACTTCAAATTTGGAATCGTTTATTAACGTACAGAACTTATTGGTACTTGTTATTGTATTTTGTTCTTTAAATTCAAGATTGGCAATTATGCCGGAAAAGGGTGCTTTTAAAATGGTATGATTGTAAGATACTTCCGCTTCTAAAAGGTTAGTTTGAGCTTCGTTAAAACCACTTCGGATATTTATTATTCGTAACGACTCGGCACTGATACTCGTAGAATCATTTGGATTATAACCATATTCTATTAATTCCTTATCTCTATTAAGTAAAGCTTTTTGAAATAAATCTTTTGCCTTACGCAGGACAATAGTTTGGTGTTCGTTGGAGAGTGTAGCAATTATTTGTCCTTTTTGTACTTGCGTACCGTTTTTAACATTTATACGATTTATGCGTTCGGTGGTTTTAAAAAACAAATCGGCTTTTTCTAAAGCATGAAGTTTTCCATTCGATTTTATTTCTTTATGAAAAACACCGGTACTTATAATAATAGTTTTTACACTAATAATATCATCACTAATTGCATTTCCGTTGGAAGTTGATAACTCGGACTCAGATATTTCCGGATTAGAATTACAAGCAATTAATAATAAAAAGAATAAAATTAATATTTTAAAAAGTTGAATTCGCATTTTTAATATACAAAATTAAATATTTTTGAATATATCGTGCATAATATTCAATTTTTTTTCAATATTTTCTGCTTTAAAATCAAAATAATTTTTTAGCTTATTATTTTCTATTGAGATAAAAACAGGGTAATAAGTCTCTATTAATTGATTATCTTTATGATGATAATATTCGTTCTCGTCTATTAGCAGACTTACTTTTTCTAATTTAGCTTTTTGTTCGTTGCTAAGTTCAACGTTTGTGCCTACATAAATAACTGTTAAGTTTTGTCGTTCGCTGGTATAAAATTTATTTATAGAATTTAATATTTTTACTTGGCAACCATGACAAGAATTTTGTGGTATTATGATAAAATAAGCATTTTGAAAATCATTATTATTATTTATCTTTTGCAAATAATTTATACAATTATTACTAAATTCTTTGCTCTCATGTACATTACCTTTACATGAGAAAAAGAATAAAATTATTATTATAAAAATTTTAGTCTTCATTTTCTGTAACTTTAAAAAGTATAAATTGCAGTCTATCCTCTTGCAGGTTTGGGTTCTTTTCGTTACTTGTAGAAATTAAAACCCCCTCCGGCACAGGGATAATATTTTTAATAAAATAAGTATTTCCCGGAAAATCAACTTCGCCTATTAGTTCGTATTTATTATTAATAATTTGAATTGAAAACGGTTTATCATAAACTTTTACTTTATTCCCATGTTTATCGTATAAATCCGAAGCATGAAATACTACTCTGTAAATAAGGTCTCTAAATTTATCATAATATAAAAAATGATACGAAGCACGTTGCACTTCGTAGGCAGCATCGTCATCGTAATTGTATCCGGTAAGTTTTTTTGAAGGTTTTGGTGCATCTTCTTTAACGTGCTTACTACGACATTCTACTGTCTCTAACAAAATAGAATCGTTGTATATATAAAGTTTATTATCAACCGAAAAACTATAAACTATTTCGCTGGAATTTGTTATTATTCTATAAGGATTCATGCTATATCCTCCATAGTTAATACCTTTTTTTAGGGTTTCACAAAAAAAACCGGCTTTATTTGTTACTTTATTTGTTTTTATATTAAAAACTAATTCGTTAGTGCGTGTCCAAAATTCATCAGTGAAGGCATAATCTGGTGTTATTGCATGTGCATATAGTTTATTTTTTCTAAAATATACAGGAAAGTAATAGGAACCAGTTGTAGTCATTATATTTTCGTTAAACTTATTAATTTTCCATTTAGTTTTTATTTTGCCTGCACTGTCTGCCAAAAAAATATCGGTTGTTTGATATCGGAAGACAAAAATTGAGTCCCAGTTTATAACTTTTATATATTTTGGTGTTCCTACCCCATTTGGACCAGTTGAATTAAAATTTATTTTTTTGCTTATTTGTCTCTGTTCATAATCAAACAAAACATAAGTATGTGTGTGCGGTATTATACCTCCAAGATAAATTTTATTGTCTATTTCGTTCAAACACATTGGAACAGAGTATTCAAAAGTGCTGTCAATAGGAATGTTTATGGTATCATTTGCTATTAATGTAAATATATTTGTGTTTGTATTTTGAGAATTATTATTATCCGAACAATTGTAAAATAATGTCATCAAAATAATTAATATTATATAATTTGATTTTTTCATGTGAAAATAAATATTAAAGTCTGGAAAAAAATAATATTTCCAGACTTAATTAAAAATTAATTATGACTACCAACTACTACTACTGTTGCGATACAATTTACACCTGCGTCCTCACACCATTTACCTTCTGCAACATTAATATGTTTAGTTGCAGTTGCTCCACCTGGTGGGTCTGCATTTACAGTATTTACTACACCAAATACACTTGCTCCTACAAAAGCAATTACGCTAATTGCTACTACTACTTTTTTTCTTAAATTTTTCATTGCAAAATTAATTTAAAAGTTTATAAATAAAAAAAGCAAGCATATAGCACAGCCGTATCCGGCAGTACTTTATACTTGCAATATCGTAAATTTTGTTTGTAAATAAAATACCACCGGATGAGTTGTTTAACAGAGATATTACTCTCTCTCTACAACCATGCAGGTTTGAGCAGTTTTGTGGTTTTTATATGTGGTTTGTTTTAACATAATTTTTTGTTTTTTTGAGAGTGCAATAGTAAAAATAGTTATTTTAATAACCAAAAATTTTTACTGTTTTTTTCAATTTATTTTTAAAATACTGAAAAATAGCAATAAAAAAATTCACAATTTATAATTCACAATTCATAATTATTTTTTTTGTATCTTTGTTCAAAAAGAATTATTTTTGCAATTATATTTATTTTTTTTTATATCAAAATAGTTATGGAACAACAAAAAATATCATTTCAAGATATACATGCTATACTTAACCGTATGGCAAGCGATAGTGCAGAGTTTAAAAAAATATCTGCCAAAAGGCAAGATGAATTTGAAGCATGGAAGAAAAAATCGGCAAAAGAATATGAAGAACGGCAAAAAAATTATAAAAAAGAATATGAAGAACGACAGAAAAAAGCAGAAAAAGAAACTGCCGAATTAAAAGCATCAATTAAAGAAACGAATAGACATATAGGTGGCATCGGCAAAAGTCTTGGAGATGTTACAGAAGATTATTTTTACAGTAGCATTAGTACAACGCTAAATGTAAAAGGAATACAATATGATAGTGTAGAGAAAAAATTCACTTACAAATCAAAAACAAAAGACGCAGAGTATGATATTATTTTGATAAATTCTACTCGCATTCTTGTTGTAGAAGTAAAGCACAAACTAAGACAAAGCGATATAGAAAAATTTGCAAACAAACAACTCCCTTTGTTCAAAGAATTATTTCCGGAATATAAGGATTATGCTATTTACGGAGCAGTTGCCGGAATGACTATTGAAGATGAGTGTATTGAAATTGCCAACGAATTGGGTTTATATGTTTTCACACAATCGCAAGACACAGATAATATGCTCATACTTAATCCGAAAGGATTTGAACCTCAAAAAAAAGGTTAATTTTCATTTTTAGTATTTACTATTTACTATTTACTATTTCGAAGAGAACAAATTGCAGTCTATCCTCTTGCAGGTTTGGGTTCTTTTCGTTACTTGTAGAAATTAAAACCCCCTCAGGAACAGGAATAATATTTTTAATAAAATAAGTATTTCCCGGAAAATCAACTTCGCCAATTAATTCGTATTTATTATTAATAATTTGAATTGAAAACGGTCTATTCCAAAAATCTACTTTATTACCATATTTATCGTATAAATCCGAAGCATGCAATACTACTCTGTAAATAAGGTCTCTATATTTATCATAAAATAAAAAACGGTAAGAAGCACGTTGCACTTCGTAAGCTATATCGTCTTCTGGATTGTATCCGGTAAGTTTTTTTGAAGGTTTTGGTGCATCTTCTTTTACGTGTTTACTTCGGCATTCTACAGTTTTTAACAAAGTAGAGTCGTTGTATATATACAATTTATTATTTAATGAAAATCCATAAACTATTTCGCCAGAATTTGTTATTATTCTATTTGGAAAGATATTTCCTCCTCCATAATTAATACTTTTTCTATAAATATCTGGATAATGTCCAGCTTTATTTATTAGTTTATTAGTTTTAATATTAAAAACCAATTCTGTATTTTGTTTCCAAAAATCATCTGTAAATACCTGATGTGGTGTAATTGCTTCCATATATAATTTATTATCAATAAAATAAACCGGAAAGAAAAAAGTACCTGCTATCGTTATTATATTTTCATTAAATTTATTAATTTTCCATTTATCTTTAACTATACATGCGCTATCGGTAAGATATATATTTGTTGTTTGATATTGAAATACAAAAATAGAATCCCAATTTATTATTTTTATATAAGCAGGAGTTCCAATTCCATTTGGACCTTCTTTTTTAAAATTTAATTTTTTATAGATTTTTTTTTTATTATAATCTAGTAGGACAAAAGTATTTGTATAAGAAATCGTATTTGTACGAACAAGACCTCCCATATATATATTATTGTCAATTGTAAAAGGCTGTAGAACTGTAGAATAATTAAATTCACTGCCTATTGCAATATTAATAGTATCATTTGCTGTTAATGTAAATATATTTGTGTTTGTATTTTGAGAATTATTATTATCCGAACAATTGTAAAATAATGTCATCAAAATAATTAATATTATATAATTTGATTTTTTCATGTGAAAATAAATATTAAAGTCTGGAAAAAAATAATATTTCCAGACTTAATTAAAAATTAATTATGACTACCAACTACTACTACTGTTGCGATACAATTTACACCTGCGTCCTCACACCATTTACCTTCTGCAACATTAATATGTTTAGTTGCAGTTGCTCCACCTGGTGGGTCTGCATTTACAGTATTTACTACACCAAATACACTTGCTCCTACAAAAGCAATTACGCTAATTGCTACTACTACTTTTTTTCTTAAATTTTTCATTGCAAAATTAATTTAAAAGTTTATAAATAAAAAAAGCAAGCATATAGCACAGCCGTGTCCGGCAGTACTTTATACTTGCAATATTGTAAGTTTTGTTTGGGAATAAAATACCACCGGAAGAGTTGTTTAACAGAAATACTACTCTCTCTCTCTACAACCATGCAGGTTTGAGTAGTTTGGTGGTTTTTATATATGGTTTGTTTTAACATAAATAAGAAATAATACAATTGTAATTCAATAGAAATACATTATGCTAATATTTTTATTTTTAAGAGTGCAATATTAAAAATAGTTATTTTATTAACCAAAAAATTTTACTGTTTTTTTCAATTTATTTTTAAAAACTGAAAAATAGCAATAAAAAAATTCACAATTTATAATTCACAATTCATAATTATTTTTTTTGTATCTTTGTTCAAAAGAATTATTTTTGCAATTATATTTATTTTTTTTAATATCAAAATACTTTGATTTCGCTAATTTTAAAACTCATTATTTGAATTAAAAAATAGTATAATGATATTCAGTTATTTATATTATCTAAGATAATCAATATCTTGTTTGGTCGTTTTATTTTATTTTAATTTTGAGTCCACTCCGAAAAGCCTCTTTTTGCCAAACTCAGCGTTATAAATAT
>JAOZQN010000459.1 GCA_029932195.1 Bacteroidales bacterium
CAAAATTTAACATTAAAGGACATCTGTGGGCTTGTGAGACATTTTTAAAATGTTTCTATTTGTAGAAATTTAATTAACTAACAATTAAGTTTATAAAGTTTAACATTTTTAACAATTTTAACAATTTTATGAAAAAATAACCAATACCCACGTTTGCCTTGCCAAGCAAAGTAACAAAGCAAACCGCAGGAAAAACTAACTTCTGAATTTCAAAACTTCTGAACTTCAAAATTTAACAAAAACAGCCTGTGTTACCACAAAAAGAGTTTAAAACTAATTTATTAATTTCTAAATTATTAAACAATGAAAAAGAATAAAATAATTTCATTAGTAGCAATTATGCTATTTATAAGTTCCTGCTTTTTACCAGAACCAACGCCAGACGAAGAATATTATATGAGTGAAGAGTTTAAAAGCTATGTAATGCACCCCGTTGGCTCGTGGTGGGTTTACAAAGATAGTATCTCTGGAAAAATTGATACTATTACTTTAATAGACCAAGGTACAAGATTACAACAGACCGTACCGCATGTTATGTATGAACACTTATATCAAAAATTTAATGATGGAGAACAATTTAATTTTAATAATTTAACTCGTTTAAATAAAAAATATTATTTGTCTTACGAAAGAGAATATTTGGCATATACAGATATTTCAACTGTTGGCGATACTCTTGTCAGTATTATTTATAAAATCCATTTAGACACTTTAATATTTGATACTTTAACTTTTACAGATATAAAACATTATAAATGTATGAACTTGAAATCTGATGTGTTTTGGAAACAAAATATTGGTGCAGTAAAATTAAAAATAAATAATTCTGATAGCATTGCAAATTGGATACTAATAGACTATTATATAAACAATTAAAAATAACTAAAACATGAAATCAATAATAACAACAATATTTATTTTTTTTGCACTTAGTTTGAGTGCAAAGCATTATCAACCATTTACCGCAGAAGTAATAAGTAATGAAGTGGAGGCAGTAAATGGCAATTTAAGTTTTGAGGTGGAATTTACATTTTTAGATACCATAATGTTTAGCAAAGATTATGTTTATAATCTGCCAGTAAATTATAATTGGCAAATTTTAAGCTCTTCTAATCTTAAAGGGCAAACTTTTTATCCAAATGAAAGTTTAACTCTAAATTTTCACTTAAATTATGATACGGATAATCTTTCTTTCTATCCTCAAAGGATTAGCATAATAGTTCCATTTTTAGACAATATGGACTACACGATAGGTGCAAAAATTTATTTTACACCATACAATACAGTAGAAATCTGGAATTTAGAAGATTTTAATAATCTACCACGAGAATGGGTTTATACAAAAGATGCAACAAAACGACAGAGAATATTTATACCCAAAGATAGTATTCCTATATCTAATATAGACCAAGAATTTTTATCTCAGGTAAGTTATCAAAATTCAGGAGACGACGAAATTAACTACAAATCTATAACTGTAGAAGGATTGCCTTATAGAGTATTAATGATACCAGACACAACTACTTATGATGGAGAAGAAAAAGGAAAAGTATATACTGGTAGTGCATCTGGTATTTTAACTATGAAATTTCTTAATGATTTGGCAAGTGGAACAAATGACTTGGCAAACACAATAGAAATACCATTAGAAGGAATTAGAGTTGAACTGTGGGATATAGATGATAATTATCTTAACACAAGATTAGATTTTACTTATACCGATGAGAATGGTGAATATAATCTTGAATATACTTACGAGCCACCTTGGTGGGAATTTGAGGGAAATGAAATAGAGTTAGAACTAAGGTTTGTTGCAAGAACAGAAAAAGAACCATTTAATATATATTCTGGCAATGTATTAAACTATAACAAAATAAATATAGATTTAGGAAGTGTTCCTCAAAATGCTGATAATGTAGAAACAGATTGGAAAATAATAACTCAAAATTTTAATGCAATAGATCCCGATTTTGTTGATTTATGGGAAAACTACGATGCCTTTCGCTTAATACATTGGACGAGAAATGGTTATAGATATTTTGCAAATAATGATATAAATTTACAAGATGGAGGTGGGGATTATCTAAGAATAAGTATAAATAAATCTCAAACATGGAATGCAGGACGCTACAATATATGGACTGCACCAGGAGATGGTGGTAATGAAAATACAATATATCACGAATTTGGTCACCATGCCTATTATGCAATGCTAAATGAATTTGTTTTACCATGTTATGAGGAAATTGGACATGCAGGATGGGAAGAGAACACGACAAGAGCTGCTTTTTATGAAGGTTGGGCTAATTTTATATATGGAGTGCTTGATGCTAACTACTGGGACGAAGATAATGAGTTTGGACAAGGATATATTGACGAGACAGAACAAAATGATATTACTCTATTTACAAGTTGGGGAGTTATTAATAATGGGTTAAAATCAGAATCACTTATTGGATTTGCTCTATATGATTTATGGGATGGTCCAAACAATGTTACATATAATTTGACACCACACTTACCAGGAGAAGCAGACTGGGGGATATGGAATGATGTTTACACAGGAGGTAGTTCTACTTCACAATTTTGGAAAATACCTGATGATATTGAATTTGACTTTCATTTTTTGTGCGAACCAATATTAAATGCCAACGAAACTTATGACGCTTGGGATATTGGTGATTATTTTACAGCCTTAATAAGCCAAGCAGGAGACAATAATACAATGAAAGAAGAGATAGGCAGAGCTATGCGAGAAAATTTTGTAGTAGCAAATATTGATAATTATAGGAATTGGGGGCTAAATACTACTGCCCTTACAAGCGATGACTATCTTTATCAACATGTGTCTTTTTATGAATGGACAGAACAATGTCCTTTGTGGTTTGGTAGTGCTTTTGATTTAGATGAGATTAATGGAGTAGATGGAGCTAATAATAGTTACAATATTTTAGCAGATCCAGATAAGAATATTGTTTTTACCGACCCAATTTGGCTTGGTTCATCTTCGGAGGGTTGGTTTACAGAAATATACCTAAACAGAAGTGTTGATGAAACCCACGAAGATTTTACATTTATTGGTCCTAATGAAATAGATATAAAGAACGGAAAGTTAGAATTTGGTTATGAAGATAAAAGCACTGCACGTTTAGTTGTTCTTCAAGACGGATTATTAAGAGTGCGAAATTATGGTGGTAATCTAACAATAAATGATGGTTCAATCTTAATAATAGAAACAGGTGCTACATTGGTTATTGAAAAGCAGGCTACTGTAAATATTAACGGAAATGGAAAAATTCAAATAGAGCCTGGAGCTTATGTTTGTATATCACCCGATGCAAATATTTATTTTGAAACAGGAGATGGTTATATTGAGTTTAAAGAAGGTCATTTATTGGGAGTAAACCCTATTTGGAATATTGCACCTACAAACTGCGGAACGATTGTTTGCGAAGGATATATTAATCAAAATAACGGCATAGCATATCTTGATGACTATGATGTAAATAGCAATACCGAATGGAACAGTAGAAATCTCTTTTTTAATAGCAATCTTGAAATTGCACAAAATCAAACACTGGAGTTAGGTTCAACAAATTTACATTTTACAGATGGAAGCAAAATTATTGTTAATTCCGGTGCTACACTAGAACTAAACAATTCAACATTAAATACTAATAATTGTTCCAATCTATGGGAAGGTATTGAAGTTAAATCTGGTGGGGAACTTATCATAAATAATAGTATTATTGATAATGCTAAAATGATTGATATTAATTCTGCGAATATGGTATTAAGCGAAAATACTACTTTGGAAATTCAGGAGGATATGATTTTATTTACGCAAAATTATAGCAATATAACATTAAAAAATGGTTCTCAAATAACCAATTTAACTGGTGGTAGTTTAAAATTAGATGGCACTTCTACAGTTACTTTTGAAGGTAATTCTAATATACAAATTATTCCAAATAGTTATTTTTGCATTGAGCCTGAAACTACATTAAATTTTCAAACTTCTAATAGTTATATTTTTTTAAATCCCAATTATTTAACAGGAGTCAATCCTATTTGGAATGAATTAAACCTTGATTTTAATTGTGGAACAGCTTTATGTGGTTCTGGATATATAATTAATTCAAATAATTATCAGAATTTCTTTTATGATATTACAAATGTATTAATTGAAACTGATGAAACATGGACAGAAAATACAACAATAGCTGGAGATATTATTATTGAATCTGGAGCGAATTTAAACATAGAAGCTAATACCGAATTATTTTTCGGTACAGAAGGCAGAATAACAATCCACCCTGGCGGAGAGTTAATAATAGACGGAGGCAAGCTCACCAATTCCTGTGGCGAAATGTGGCAAGGCATAACTGTTTTGGGTAATTCCGAGCTACCGCAGTCAACTATTTCTAATCAAGGCTACCTTGAAGTAAAGAATGGAGCAGTTATAGAAAATGCTAAAAGTGCAATTTATGTAGGTAATTCAGAAGCCCCGTGGGGAACACAAAACGGAGGAATTGTAAAAATAGACGGAGCTATATTTAATAATAATCAAACTTGTATAGCAATGCCAAAATATCATAATTATGCTTTTAATAATCCAGATATACATGTCCGTAATGTTAGTTATATCCGCAACAGCACTTTTGAAACAACCGATTTTCTTGCCAATCAAGAAGCAAATCCTTATGCTTTTATTTCACTTTGGGGTGTTGATGGAGTTAATATTTCAAACAATACTTTTAAGAACCTAAATCCAGATATGTATTATTATTCTCTAATTGGTAATGGTATAATATCAAACAATGCAAGTTTTTATAGTAGTTCAAATACTTTTGAAAACCTCACAAATGGAATTCGTCTCAAAGATACTTGTTCTTCTGCTAATGTTAAAAATTGTGTTTTCAAAAATAATTTTGTCGATATTTCTGCTATTGAAGAAGATAAC
>JAOZQN010000460.1 GCA_029932195.1 Bacteroidales bacterium
TTAGAAAACATGTTAAAATTGTGTAAGTTTCCAACTTTACGTGGGTAGCCAAAAAATTAAAACAATGAAAACACTAACTTTAAAAAATAATATTTACGATGTATCTATATTTGAAGTTTTTAACGAAATTTCAAAATATTTTATACCACGCATAAATATATTAACTTGGTATCGCAAAAAGCGAGCTGTTAGAGCATTAAAAAAATTAAATTTGATTAATTCAAGCATAAATGTTTTGAAATTTCAAACAAAAAAAGAAACAGATTTAATGCTATCAGAATTAGTTTTTTTTAGTCATAAATTAAATTCGTTACAGACCAAAGATGAAACAATAAACAGCTTAATTGTTGAAAATATAAAAACCTATGAAGATAAAATTATAGAATTAGAAATACATTCAGACTGTTTTTCGCCAGACTTTGTTTACTCCAAAAAAGAGGAAACCGAATTGCTATCCAAAATAAAACAAGCAGATACGAATATTGCCAATGGAAATTTTACAACATTAAATACAGCAAAAGAACTGGAGGCATATTTTGAAAACGTATAAACTAATAACAGAACAGTATTTTGATAACACTTTTAAGAAATTGAGTAAGAGAGATAAAACTAAGGTTTTGAAGTTATTGAAAGCTATTTTAGAAAATCCTACCATTGGAATTGGTAAACCAGAAGCCTTAAAAAATAATTTAAGTGGTTACTACTCTCGTAGAATAAATAAAAAAGACAGATTAATATACAGAATAGAAAACAACGAAATTATTATTGCAATTTCATGTAAAGGGCATTATTAAAAAAAACCTTGCTAAAAAATAAATAAAATTTGTAGATTTGCATTTTTAATAAACTATAAAATATAAATAATTATGTCCCAGTTAGAATTACCCTTTAATGTAAACTTTAATCCAGAAGATTTTGAAATAAAAAGTATAGAAAATGGATTTACCTATTGGTGGGCAAGTCAGTTGAGCGAAATGTTAGGGTATCAAAATCTCAAAAGCCTACAAAATGCAATAAACAAAGCAATAACTGTTTTTACCAATCTTAAAATTTCAATATTTGATAATATAATACAAGAACCAAGAGTTATTGATGGTAAAACAATAAAAGATTTTCGTTTATCTCGTTTTGCTTGCTACCTTATAGTAATGAATGCAGATGTAAAGAAAAAAGAGGTTTCTGCATCACAAGCATATTTTGCTACCCTTGCGGGAGCAGTAGAAGATTACATCAAAGAAACAGAACAAATTGAACGAGTAAATGTAAGGGGTAAAATTTCAATCCATGAAACAAATGTTTCCAGAGCTTTTAAACAAGCAGGAGGCGATAAATTTGGCTATGGTCTTTTTCAAAATGCAGGATATAGAGGTATGTATAACATGAATATTAGTCAGTTACGGAAATTAAGAAATATAGAAGTAAAAAGAAGTCCATTAGATTTTATGAACGCAACAGAGCTTGCAGCAAATCTTTTTAGAATAACACAAACTGAAGAGAGAATAAAGAATTTTAACATTAAAGGACAAAAGAATTTAGAAAATACACATGAACAAATGGGGAAGAATGTAAGAAAAATAATGCAAGAAAGTGGAACTCTTCCTGAAAGTTTACCAATAAAACAGGATATAAAAGAAGTTAAGAAGAAATTAAAAAAGACAAATAGAGAATTTAAAAAATTAGATAAAAAAAAATAGTATCTTTGTTAAAAAAATAAAATAAACAAAATTATGAAAGGTTTACACTTATATAACGAAAATGATACGCAGTTTTTACGTATAAACATAAACGATTACGATGATAGCTTAAATTATCTTATAGAAGATTTGTTAGACTCGCTGGCAATGAGTGAGCGAAAAGAAGACAAAACAATTTCGTGGGAAGAGTCTAAAAAAGAACTTTTTAACGACAAATAAATAAACCAATGCCAACCATTACCATTTAGAGAAGGTCTTAAAATTAATTTTAACATAAATAAACTTGTTTTTTTTACTTAAATTTTATATTTTTGTGAAAAACATCAAGGAAACGATTATAATAGTATATTGACTGGTAAATCAAACCTAGAACATACGTATGACTCAAGGAATCAAATATAAAAAAATATATCAAGCATTAAATTTTTTTGCTATTCAGGAGGGCGGAAAAATAAATCGCATGAAAACGCTAAAATTAATTTGGCTTTCAGACCGTTTGCATGTCCGTAAATATGGACGAACTATTACTGGAGATGTTTACTATGCAATGAAAAACGGAGCTGTTCCTTCCAATGCCAAAAGTTTTGCAGAAAGTAATAAAGATTATATAGAACCGCTTGAGCATAAATACGGTTCACAATATATCAAACCTATAGGAGATTATGATTATAAATCAATAAAAGAACTGGATACAAGAGTATTTTCAAAGTCTGATATTAATATTATGACGGAGGTTTACGGAGAGTTTGGAACTAAAAATGAATTTGATTTAGCTGAATTTTCGCATATCTATCCAGAGTGGAACAAGTTTGAAAGTAGAATTAATCAAGGATTTACTGCTCGTGAAGTAATGGAAATTACTGATTTTTTCAGAAACCCGAATACACCAGATATTCCTATGTTTAACCAGTCAAAAAAACTCTTAAAAATATCAAAAGAGGATTTTTTATTAAAAAAAACAACTGACGAAAAAGGACAATGGATAAAAACAGATATGTATTTACATGGTGAAATAACAAATGTTGGTGGCAAAACAATAGCCAATATATATATTGATACCGATGAATGTGGAACTGTTATTGCTGAAGTAGATAAAGACAAATTAACAGATAAAAACTTGTTATACAGTTCGTATAGGGTTTTAATTGAATGCGAGCAAGATTATAAAACAAGAACAATTAGAAAAGCAAAAGTTCTTATGTTAGAGCCTTTAAAGCAGGTTAAAGATTTTGATACATATATGAAAGAAAAAATAGATATAGCTTCGCCTAACTGGGAGGGAGTAGATTTAGATAAATGGTTAAAATCAATACGTTAAAATGAACAGACAAAAAGAACAAGGATTTAAAATTGCATTGGATACAAGTTTTCTAATACGACTATTGAGTAAAACAAATATCCATAATCAAGATGCAAATTTATTTGTTAAGGAATTTAAAAATAAGAAGTCCATTTTTTATATTTCAACAATAACATTGGCAGAGTATTTAGTAAAAGGAAAAACAGAAGACTTGCCTTTAGAGTATTTTAGATTAGATACTTTTAATCATTATCAAGCTGAAATCTCCGCCAATATTTTTAACAAATTAAGAAATAATAGAGGAAGTATTACTCGGCGAGCTTTAAAAGACGATGTTAAAATTTTAGCTCAAGCAATAGAAAAAGAAATAGATTATATCCTTTGTGCTGATAGTGATTTTGAAACTCTAATAAAACAATACGATACTGATGTTAAAGTCATTAATATTTTAAATATTACTTCTGTGCTATTTTTCAATAAATTGTAATAATGAATAAAATACACTTTACAAAGTCCACTAAAAAGTGAACAAAATAAAAAACTGCAACCAATGGTTGCAGTTTTTTTATTACCATTTTATATCTTTTAGTTTTTCGTTAATTATTGTATTACTCAAATGAATATAAATCATTGAAGTTTG
This sequence comes from Bacteroidales bacterium, assembly GCA_029932195.1. Classification (GTDB taxonomy): domain Bacteria; phylum Bacteroidota; class Bacteroidia; order Bacteroidales; family JAOZQN01; genus JAOZQN01. The sequence goes on from JAOZQN010000460.1 coordinate 3,635, forward strand.
AATATCTTTGTGTCCCATGAGAGATTTTATAAGATAAGGGTCTTTTGAATGTTTGGCAAGTAGAGTTCCAAAAGTATGCCTTGATACATGGAATGTAAGCAGTTTTTCGGTCTGCAAAAGAACTTGTATTAATTTTAAAATTCTATTAGAATCTTGGTTCGTTATACGTGGAAATAGATACTTGTTTAATGTATCAAAATACTCATTTACAATAGGAATTGCTTTACCCTCAAAAATCAAATGTAGTGGTATTTTTAACAGTCCAGAGGTTTTATTTTGTCTGAAATCCAAAAACATTCCGTCGGAGTTCGTCTCAAAATTTTGGTGAGAAAGTTTTTGCATATCAGAAAATCTCAAACCTGTATAACATGAAAATAAAAACATATCCCGAACATTTTTTATATGTTCACTATTTTTTTCAAATTCCAAACTTTCTAATTGTTTCAAGTCATCATCACTAAGAACAGTTCTTTTGGTCTCAATTTCTTTTATTTGAAAATTAGAATACGGATTTTCTTTAATTCTCTTTTGTTTGACAGCAATACTCAATATATGCTTAAAATTCTTATGATATTTAGCTATTGTATTTGTTGCATATTCTTTGTCGTGTAGGTATTTATCAAAATCAGTAATTACTTTGTAATTTAGTCTTTTAAATGTAATATTTGGGTGTATTTCTTTTACATATTTAAGAACTCTTATTAAACCGTCTTTATAAATCTTTGTTGCGTCTATTGCTTCTACACTTTGAGTAGAAAAATTAAAAAAATCTTCTTCTTCTTTATTCAAAAATTTAAAATCAGAAAGCACAAAAGAACCATGTTTAAGTCCTTGTTGCAACTCAAATTTTTCTAATTCACTAAGTTGTTTTTTCAAAAGTCGGTTAAGTTCTAAATTTTTAGGATTTTTAGAATTTATTACTTGCTTATTAGCATTCCACTGGTTAGGTTTTATATAAATACCAGTGCTAAAATATTTTCGTTTTCTATTAAGATATGCCTCAATTTGAATTAAAGCCGTTTCCGAACTATTTAATTTATCTAACCTATTAAAAATGACTTTGTAAGTAACTTTTTTTTGCATTTGTGTTATTTGTTTTTGTTATAAGAAAAATATCACAATTAATTTAATAAATAGCACAGAATAAATTATGATAACAAGTGATTATTTTTTTATTATTAAAAAAGTGTGAAGTTTCTAAAAAAAGATAGAGATTTATTTAAAAATAAAATATTTTTTAGTGCTATTTATTTTTATTTAAAAATGAGTACAGACCTCAAAAATTTCACTAGTCAAACTGGACATTTTAGTTATTTCATATTT
>JAOZQN010000461.1 GCA_029932195.1 Bacteroidales bacterium
TACCTACTTATCAGCATCATTGTAGAGCATACGGGTTGTAAAATTTAGAGTAATTACTCCCCCTCAATTTTTCGATGTGAGCCTTTATCACGGCTCCACACAAAAACGGAGACCAACAATCTGTGAAAAAGACATGATAAATCACGCCTCTACAAATGTAAGTAGCCATACAAAAGTTTCTTAATTCTACTTTACGAAGTTAAAAAACTCTGATTATAAGACTTTTAAGCACCAACGGTGCAATAATCAATAACCTTGTCCGATAGGGCAAGGACAAACTGAATAATAGTATTTTAGCACCAACGGTGCGAAATCATTTGCATATAGATAACGCACCTATGGTGCTAAAACTTAATATAAAATCTACTTGCCCTTACAGGCAAGCCTATTGATTATCACGCCTTTGGCGTTTATTTTTAACTTCGTAAAGTAGAATTAACAATTATTTTTGATCAATTTATTTATTTTCAGGTGTCCACCAATCGTAAATCGTAAATCAAAAATTGTAAATCGTAAATCGTAAATCGTAAATTTAAAATTGTCAATCTACTTACATTTAACCTAATCCTCCCAATATGTTACACACTAAAACAAAACTTGACTTTACATTAAAAAAAACTGTTTTTGGATAGGAATTTGTAATAGATTTTTTAAAGGTTTCAAAAAATAGAAATTCTTAGGAACGGCTACGAAATAACTTAAGTAAGTAAGTGTTTAGTTTTTAATTAGCTTTCGCTTGAGAATAAGTGCATTATAAAACAAAAAAGTATTCTTTGTATCTAGCTACTTAAGTAGATTGACAATTTTAAATTTACGATTTACGATTGGTTTACACTTGATAATCAGGAGTAAACTAATTGTCAATTATCCATTTTAAATTGTCCATCTACTTACTTATATACTGAACTAGGTTAAAATCTTTACTTTTTGCATTTTGTAATCAATTAATATACAACCTAATAAACAAATAAACCTTTTTTAATATAACAGTTATGACTTGTTCTTTTGCCTTTTATCAACCTAAAACTATTTTAAAATGTTATTGAAAAAAAATATTATAATTCCATTCGTAACTTTACTAATATTTACAGTAGGTTTTGTAATTATTCAAATAATTTCATCTTCCAAAGAGGTCCAACTTTTAACAACTTTTTTATACTCAATTTCGGTTGTTAGTCTTACCGTCTTGTTGGCTTATAATATTAAAAATCAATACGATAACACTTTGGATAAAATATCAAACGTCTTGGAAGAAAGCATTAAAGATGAGTTTAATAAAGAAATGAAAATTGAAAGTTTTAATGACGATAAGAATTTGGATAATCTTGTAGAAAAACTAAATAATTCTTACTCTGTTATTAGAAAAAAAGAAATTGAAAGCAAAAAGACAACCGAAAGGTTTAAAAATCAGTTTGAATATCTCAAATTCTCTAACGAAATAGGACGTTTTATTTTATCAAAACTTACGGTAAAAAAAATAATAATTGATGTTTACAATGAACTTGGAATTATTTTTCCGATGAATACTTTTTCTATTGGTTTGATAGATCGCAAAAAAGGAAATCTTAATTTGTGGAAAATAAATGCAATAAATAATAGGCTACAACAAAGCACCGAAAGTATATCAGGAGATGAGAGCCTATCTCTTTTTTGTGTAAAAAACACAAAAGAAATTTTTATTAATGATTATAAAAAAGAACATAAAAAATTCCACATCAACGTTTCCAATACAATAAGTCTAAATAAATCAATGATTTATTTACCACTCATTTCACTAACGGACCGAACAATTGGAGTAATGTCTGTAAAATCTAAAAAGGTAAATACTTATCAAGATTATCATCTTGAGATTTTCAGAAACTTATCAACCTACATTGTTAATGCACTGGAAAACAGCAAGGTATATAAACAATTAGAAGATCAAAAAACAGAAATTGGTGAAAGAAACAAAGAGCTTAATCAACAAAGAGAAGAAATTATAAATATAAATGAAAATTTAACAGACCAAAAAGAAAAATTAGAAGATGCTTTAAAAGATATTGAACTGTTGAGTAAAATAGGTCAGGATATTACGGCAAGTATTGAGATAACTGAAATTACCAAAATAGTTCATCTTAATTTAGAAAAACTTATAGATGCTTCATTTTTTGGAATTGGAATTTATGATGGAAAATCTAAATTGGTATTTAAAAATGTAATTGAAAGTAATCATTTTTTACCCGAGTTTAGTGCAAATATTGCTGAAAACAAAACAATTGCAACTTGGTGTTTTAATAATTTTAAAGAAGTCTTAATTAGTGATATTGAAGTGGAATATGAAAAATATTTGAACGAATCGCCAAAGCCAGTTCATGGAGAAATGACCGATTCAATTATTTATCTACCACTTGCCACAAAAGGCGAAAAGTTGGGAGTTGTAACTGTTCAATCTTATAATAAAAATGCTTATTCGGAGCATGATTTATTTATTTTTAAATCGCTGGCAAGTTATATCTCAATAGCAATTTCAAATGCCAATGCTTTTAAGGTCATAGAAAACAAACAGGCTGAAATTCAGCAACTTGCAAGTCTATTAGAAAATCAATTTGATAATTTGCAAAAATCGGAGGCAAAAATGACCAACATGATTAACCTATTGCCCGACCCACTTTTAGGACTTGACAACGATGGAAAATTAATTATCTGGAACAAAAGTATGGAGAAGCTCACAGGAATTTTGGCAAAAAATATTTTAGGAGTTAAAAACTACGAATATTCACTTGCTTTTTACGAAGAGAGACGACCAATGCTGGCAGATATGCTTCTTAATCCTGCTCAAAAATTTGAAGAAAAATATAGTTCGTTAAATCAATCAAATAATACAATTTCGGGACAGGCTTACGTTTCCAAACTAAAAAAACACTTATGGGGAACTGCCGGACTATTACTTGATGCACAAGGAAATACACTCGGAGCTATCCAAATTTCAAAAGATATTACAGAAACAAAAAAACAAAACGATAAAATAAAAGAAGCAAATAAATTGCTTTCGGAACAAAATGATGAGATAGAAAAACAAAAAGCAGAAATACTTGAAAGTCAGGTTGAACTGCATGAAATGCTTGAAGAATTACAAATTACAAATAAGGTAATTGAAGATGCAAACAAAGACTTGGAACGACTATCTCTTGTGGCAAGTAAAACAGACAACGCCGTAATAATTATGGACAGCAAGGCAAATATAACTTGGGTAAACGAGGGTTTTACAAGACTTTATGATTATACCGAATATCAATTTACTCATCAGAGAGGTATAAATTGGCTTGAGGCTTCCTACAATCCTAATATAAAAGATATTATAAATGAAACTATTGAAACAAAAAAATCATCGGTTTATATTTCAAAAATAGAAAAAAGTGCCTATAATACAAAATGGGTTCAGTCCACACTCACTCCTATTTACGATGATTTTAATGAATTGAAAAATTTTATTGTTGTGCAAACAGATATTTCTGAAACCAAAGAAGCAGAAAAAGAAATTGCAATTCAGAATAAAAAAATCCGAAACAGTATAAAATATGCAAGACGAATTCAAACAGCTGTATTGCCTCAAAAACGATTTATAGAACGCACTCTGGCTGAACACTTTATCCTCTATAAACCACGAGATATTGTTAGTGGAGATTTTTACTGGATAAGTCGTAAAAAAACCAAATTACTAATTGCCGCAGCCGACTCTACGGGGCATGGAGTTCCAGGAGCATTTATGAGTATGCTTGGCATGTCGTTTTTGAATGAAATTGCAAATAAAATATTTGAAAAAAGCGGAGTAGAAGGTTTGCAGGCAAACAAAATACTGAACCAGTTGAGAGCAGAAGTTATCAGGTCTTTGCATCAAAAAAGAAACACCGAAACAAAAGATGGAATAGATATTGCCCTATGTATCTTTGATTTAGACACACAAAAAATGCAATATGCAGGTGCAAACAATCCACTTTATCTTATCAGAAATAAAAAGATAGAAAATCTAGAGATAAATGCTGAGGAATTAAGAACAACCGAAAATGAAGAAGCTATCTTATATCAAATAAGACCAGACAAAATGCCAATTGGTATTTCTACGAAACAAATAGATGGATTTAAAAATAAGGATTTTAGAGTAAAAAAAGGAGATAGTATTTATTTATTTTCTGATGGCTATATCGATCAGTTTGGAGGAGAAAAACGTAGAAAATTTTTATCCTCAAATTTTAGAAATTTACTTCTAAATATTTACAAAGAACCAATGGTTCAGCAAGAAAAAATATTAGACAACAAGATGAAAGACTGGATGAAATATCCAAAACTAGACGGCAAACCACACAGCCAAATTGACGACATTCTTGTTATGGGACTAAAATTTTAAACCTGAGTCCAATATAAGGGCACTCCTAACCCAGACAAGCTGGAAAAGTTTTGAAATTATGAAGTTTTGAATAATATTATGCAAAAAAAAACAACGATTTCAGGATTAAGATACTAAAAACTCAAAAATCAAGGCTTTCAAAATTATTAAAGGTTGAGTTTACTCCTGTAAATGAGTGTTTTAATAATTTTGTATAACATGCCGTTAGGCACTTGGGGTTTATAGGAGTGCCCATAAGAAATATCTTTTTTTCAAAAACAAAGGCGGATACAAAATTTAAAAGACTAAGTTACAATAAGTAAACTTATTTTTTAAAGTTTGTATCCGTTTTTATTTTTAGAAAGATATACTTCTACTCTTAAAATCCAAAAAAAAGCCTTAATATCTACTCTCCTGAAAAACTATAATTCCCCCCAAAAATCGGACAGTATGTTAAGTTGATAAATTTTACTTAAATTTGCAGTCTTATGAACAAAAGAAGAAATTTTAGTGCTAAGTTTAAAACCAAAGTAGTTTTAGCCTAAATTGGCATAAAAGTTATTAACTATGTTTTATTTATTTCAAGTTCAAA
>JAOZQN010000462.1 GCA_029932195.1 Bacteroidales bacterium
ATAAAAAATTCATCTGAGCCAAGAAGCGAATTTATAACAAAAGATAGAAAATCTGTATCTATTTCTTCTTTGTCGTTTAGTTGAAATATTATAGAAGACCTTTGTAGCCAAATATTTTCAGAAGCAATCCATTTTTCAACATATATTTTTCTTTGTTCGGGGTAGGTTTTAAAATATTCGCCAATTAATTTAGGTGCAATAAAATCAATTGTATCCCACCACGATTTATTTAGAACCATAAATTCAAAAAGGTCAATATCTTGTTTTTCAAATTGATTTTTATATTTTAGAGCTAATTCTTGTGCAAAATATTGATATTCTCTTTCTGGTTTGCTCCAAAGTGTTTTTACAATATTTTCTAAATTTTCTTTGTGTGGCAAATATTTTTTAATCAAAAAAGGCTTTTGAATTTGCCTTCTTATTGGAGTTTTTATTCCATAAAATTCAAATTGGTCTCTCATATATGCTTTTTGACCTGCTGATACTTTGGAGTTTGCATTTTGAAAAAACTCTTTTTCTAATGTATTTATAAAATCGTTCATTTTGCAATGTTTTCTAGGGCACTCCTAAAAACCCATAACTCTGCGTTATACAAAATTATTAAAATACTCATTTACAGGAGTAAACTCAAACTTTAAGAATTTTGAAAGCCTTGATTTTTGAGTTTTTAGGAGTGCCCTTTAATTAAAAATTCAGCATTAAAAACTGGCGTTTTTCACGAGTGCCAATTTCAGCGTTACTTTTGAAATTTTAAAATGCTCATTTACAAAGGTAAACTTCAATTCTAAAATTACAAAAAAGCCTTGAAATTGACACCCGTGAAAAACGCCTAAAAACTAAACACTATCTCGTGTATTTATCATCAAATTGATTAATTATTTTGATAAAATCGTCTGGTAGTTCGTTGTTTGCAAATTCCAACATTTTTTCGGGTATTTTTTTGTGAAAAGCAGCTGCTATACTACCTGCCATACAAGCAATTGTATCGCTATCGCCACCAATAGAAATACCATTGCGAATAGCGTCTTCGTAATCTGTGCTTTCCAAAAAGGCAATAATAGCCTGTGGCACAGAACCTTGACAACTTACATCAAATTTGTAAGTTGGACGAATATTATCAATTGTATTGCTCCTATTATTGTGTTTGAATTTTTATTTAGTTGCATAATTAAAGTTTTTAGTTTTTAGTTTTTAGTTTTTAATTGACTTTCGCCAGATAATTATAAGTAGATAAACAATTAGTTTACTACTGATTATCAAGTGTAAACCAATCGTAAATTTAAAATTGTCAATCTACTTATTACTTTTGGGGGTTAAAAGCATGATTACTTCTTCAGAAGTATCTTCATCTATATAATCAATTGGCTGTTTTCCCTTTTTATCTTTCATTTCTAAATTTGCATTTTTAGCAACACATTTTTCTAATATTTTAACTCCTTCTGCAATTTGCCAAACCTTTTCGGCTACAAGGTATTGAAAGGGAGATAACCCATTTAAGAAAAAAAATATTTTCTTATTTATATTAATATCCTCATCTAACATTAGTAAAATAAAACGAGAAGCTTCTTTAAATTCAACATTCTTGCATGATAAAAAACAACAAGGTTTATTTAATTCAATTCCAAAATACAACACCATTTCAAACAAAGTTAACCTTTTTAATCGATATTTATGCATTCTGCATATATTCAAAGGGTGCTTCCATTCACGCAAAATAAAATAAAAATAAGGAATCCTTATTTTTTTTTTAATAGTTATGCTTACATCCGCGCCATTTTGAGCAAGTAAAAATGCTGCTTTGTATGAATTTCTAAAAATTTCTCCTTGTGGTGTTCCAAATACACCTCCTGAATATAACAATATACCTAACGGCGTTAAGCCCGAAAGATATGATTTTTTAGATACTTTTTTGTTTAAATCTACTCCAAAATCTATAAACATCTCAAGTATTTCTTCAGAATAACCAATATCTTTGTATGCAATATTTTTCAAATATGTTTCAAAAACGGTTAAATTCTCACCTGATTCTTTTGATGGATTTGCTCCATAATCTAATAAGAGTTTAATTACCTTTTCTTTTTCATCAATATCAATACGAAAATTTACTGCAAAATGCAATGGTGTTTGTCTATCCCAAATTTCATGACTGGTTTTATTAATATCAACATTATTTTTTAAAAATATTTTTAAAATTTTAAATCTTTCCTCTTTTGAGAACTTTTGATAAGAAAAAAAGAATATATCAAATGGTCTAAAGTATCCTAGCGAATTAGTATCTGCTTCATTCTCTATAAATTTAGCAACATCAACAGCTTTTACTTTTTCATAAGTTATTAAATAGTCAAAAAAATCCTGTTGTTGAGAAAATGCAAAATTTACTACTGATAATAATACAAGTAACAATATATTTTTCTTCATATTTCTATTTTTTCAATGCAAAATTAAATATGTTGCGTAAATATTTATTATGATTTTAAAAATATTCTATACCCGGGCACTCTTCCAAGTAATAATTATAGTCATTAGGAAAATTGGTTTTTAATTTTTTGCTAAAAATATTCTCCTCATAATCAGCACTATCACGATAGTATTTTTCAGGAGTTTTCCATCTATTATATCTATCGTTTAAACTTTGGTCTTCAATTATTTCGTCTGTAAAATATTGGGAGTCATATTTTATTTTTGCCAAAACGAACAAAATTTCTGGTTTATCTTCTTCTTTAGCATATTTAAGTGCAGATTCATAGTATTTTAGAGCAGTTGTGCAATGCTGATAATTTTCATTAACATAAGTATTAAAAGAAGTCCAAGCTAATCGACCTCCCATATCTGCTTTTCCATAACTCACATAAAACCAACTTTTTCCAAAGAAACTAATATTATAATAAACATTTCCAATTTCTACGGCAAGTTTAGATTTTTCGCTACCTTTACTTGCATTAAATTGTTTAATTTTTTCTTGCAAAAGTTCTACAAATTGAAATTTATTCTTTATATCATAATCATTACTATTTTGTTTTTTTTGAGGATAAGCATGAAACACAAAAGGATTTGATACAAGCCAATATTTATAATTACCTTTTTCCCAGAAAGTTTCGGGTAGTTGTGAATAATATTTTTTTGCTGTTTCAAAATCATTTTTTCGTAAAGCAATAGTTCCCATTAGTTCCAAAAATCTATCTTTTTCATATTTATAATCTTCCAAAAGGAATTTTTCAAACACCGATTTATTCTTATTTTCAACTATTTGCATAAAATTTTCTATTTGCTCAATTGTTGCATATTTATCTAAATAGAACAAAACATCTCTAAAATCCCACCATCTTCCAGAAATTAAAAAATCATAATATTCATTTTTGTTAAGCCCGTATAACATAAACAATGCAGCTTTATCATACATTTTTTTATCATGATATTTTTTTTGCAAAGTAAATATTAAATTTGTGAAATTTTGCTGTTTTTCTTGATTATATTTTTTGTCAATTACAAGCCAACTCAAGTCATTCCAAACCTTTGTTTCAAACTGATTATCATAGTTTTTAGAACTCAATAGGCTCACAAGAATACGAGTTATTCGTAGTTGTGTAAGTTCATCATCAGTTTCTACCAATTTTTCTGCCTTATTCAAATGACTGATAGCCATTTGTGGAGTTTCATAAATAAAATAAAGATGTGCCAAAATTAATTCCCAAAAAGCTTTATTTTCTACTTTTCCTGTTCGTAAATTGCTTTCCATAAAACTAATAAACTCTCCAAGATACTTAAAATCAGCCTTATAATTAATTGTTATTGTGCTATCATTGCTCCAATAAGTTATTGCAGGATCGTCTTTGGTATATTTTCTGGTGAGTAGCCAATCTTCCATTTTATTTACTTCCCTTATTAATAAGGTGTTGAAATTTTCGGAATTTGGGTCTATTTCTGTAATTTTTTTCAGTCCCTCCAACGATTTTCCTGGATTACGAAACTCTTTATAAATTAGAATTTTATGATGATTTTCGGGAGAAACTTCATTTTTTATGCTATCTAAATATTTTAGACTTAACCATTGATAAGCAACAACTTTTTTGGCAGTAGAATTTGTAAAAACATCAAGAAAAGCCATTTGCGATTTCATTGTGTCGCTTTGTGTGCAGTAAGCAACATGCGACAATGCCCAATATTTAATAATACTTCCTGATTTTTGCGGAATTTTAGAGAAAATTTGTTCGTAATATTTCTCCACCTCGTCTGGCATTGTTAAATATCTCATTATCACAATTACCTGATAAGCATAACGTTGTTTTAACATTAAATCTTTTGTCTCTTCAACTTTTGTTTTTCCTTCGGTAATTAGTTTTTCCAAAGCAGGAATATCGTAATCGTTTCCATACCAAGGGTCTCCTTCATTAAGTAAAATTTCCACTTTTTTTGCAAAGAAAAGATAATCAATAACATCGTATTGTTTTTTTTCCTTCAAATAATGTCCAAAATCATTACCATTATGCCAATAATAATCATCTTCTCTATCTGCTAATTCTGTTAGTTTTTCTAATTTTGTATTATAAATCAGATTTTTAATATCTTCTTTTTCATATTCTTTATTAAAATAATTATACCATTCATCTATATTTTCTTCTGGAACAGTGCTTGTATCCAAGTTCCACAAACGGTTTAATCTTATTGTTGAATAAAAAAATGGGTGCAAATCTCCAGAAATATTTACAGATGGGTGAAAAAGATAGACTCTTATATCTTCTGAACGAGGTCCCCAACCACAAGATATTGATATTATCCAAATAATTAAAATACTTGGAATTATAGTTTTTAAATATTTCATAATAATATTATTTTTAGTTTATCTTTTTAATCATAAATCTAATATAAGTAGATGGACAAATAAAAAAGATATTTTATTATTTTGTAATATGCTTATTATCAAGCGAAAGCTAATTAAAAACTAAACACTTAAAAT
>JAOZQN010000045.1 GCA_029932195.1 Bacteroidales bacterium
AAAAACACCTGACGAGTGCAATTGCTGTTCAACTTTACGTGGGTAGCCGAAACTTTTGTCTTAACTACTTATTATCAAATTAAAAATAATGAAGTAGAAATAATAACAATCCATGATACGAGAAGTAACCCTAAATCTTTAAAATTGTAAAATAAAAATTATTTTAAAATTAAAACAATAAATATACAAAAATGAAAGTATTAATGTTTGGTTGGGAGTTCCCCCCACATATATCTGGCGGTCTTGGAACTGCTTGCTACGGACTAACAAAAGGATTATCTCACTTCGATTTAGAAATGATTTTTGTTGTCCCAAAATCCTACGGCGACGAAGACCAATCGTTCTTAAAAATACGAGATGCAGGAGACGTAGAAATTGATAGCCATTTTATTGAAAGAAAAGAATTTTGGAGTAAATTAACTTATCTTGAAGTAGAATCGCATATTAAACCATATATTTCGCCAGAAGCGTTTGAAATTCTGCACGAAGAAGACAAGGTCGATATTGAAGAAATGAAACGAAAAGCTTTTTCGCAAAAATTCAAATTTACTGGAAAATATGGCAAAAATTTGATAGAAGAAGTATATCGTTATGCCGTTATTGCTGCAAAAGTAGCCACAGAACATGATTTTGAACTAATTCATTCTCACGACTGGCTTACGTATCCGGCAGGAATTATGGCGAAGAAAATTTCGGGTAAACCGCTTGTTATTCATGTTCATGCAACTGAATATGACCGTAGCGGAGACAGTCCAAACCCCGACGTTTTTAAAATTGAAAAACAAGGAATGGAAACTGCCGACAGAGTAATAACTGTTAGTAATCTTACCCGTCGGATTGTTATAGAAAAATATGGTATAAATCCAGATAAAGTCTTTACTGTTCACAATGCAGTAGAACCTTATACTTACAAAAATATTGATTATACCAGAAATCTGAAAGAAAAAGTAGTAACATTTTTGGGACGTATCACATTCCAAAAAGGACCAGAGTATTTTGTAGAAGCTGCTAAAAAAGTATTGGATAAAGACCCAAATGTTAGATTTGTAATGGCAGGTAGCGGAGACATGATGAATAAAATGATAAAACGTGCTGCCGAACTGGGTATTATGACAAAATTCCATTTTGCAGGATTTTTAAAAGGTGAAGATGTTTTTAAAATGTTTTCGTTGAGTGATGTGTATGTAATGCCGTCAGTATCAGAGCCTTTTGGTATTTCGCCACTTGAAGCAATGAGCTCTAATGTGCCAGTTATTGTATCGCATCAATCTGGAGTTTCTGAAATTTTAACACACGCCTTAAAAGTAGATTTCTGGGATGTAGATGCCTTAGCAGATGCAATTTATGGTCTCCTAAATTATAAAGCATTATCAGAGTCTTTTAGAAAACATGGAAAAATAGAAGTGGAAAACTTAAAATGGGAAAATGCAGCATATAAAGTTCTACAGGTCTATAAATCAGCACTTAAATAATTTTTGAAGTTCCGAAATTTTGAAGTTTTGAAAAACGTTTAACGTAGTAAACTTTAGAATTTATAATACAAAAACTTCATTTTTAAAAAACTTAATAACACCAAAATATATGAACACAATTTGTCTTTATTTTCAAGTCCATCAGCCATTTAGGCTGAAAAAATACCGTTTTTTTGATATTGGTAGCGACCATTATTATTACGACGATTTTGCGAATAAATCAATTATGAAAAAAATTGCCGAAAATTCATATTTGCCCGCAAATAGATTATTCCTTGACCATATAAAAAAATATGGCGATAACTTTAAAATTAGCTTTTCTATTTCTGGTTCGGCAATAGAGCAATTTGAAAAATATGCACCAGAAGTGCTAACAAGTTTTCAGGAATTGGCAAAAACAGGAAATGTAGAATTCCTTGCTGAAACTTATTCGCATTCTCTCGCTCCGCTAAAAAGCGAAACAGAGTTTAAAAAACAAGTGAAGCTACACGAAGAGAAAATTCAGAAGTATTTTGGACAAAAACCAAAAGTATTTCGTTTAACAGAGCTTGTTTACTCCGACCAAATAGGAGGGACAGTAGCAAAAATGGGCTATAAAGCGATGCTCACCGAAGGAGCAAAACATATTTTGGGTTGGAAAAGTCCTAATTTTATGTATTGCAATGCTATTGAACCAAAATTAAAAATTTTATTAAGAAACTACGAGTTAAGCGATGATATTTCATTCCGATTTACTGAAAATCAACTAACTGCAGATAAATTTGCTGGCTGGATAAACGACCTTAGTCCAAAAGAAAAACTCGTAAATATATTTCTTGACTACGAAACTTTTGGTGAACACCAATCAGCAGAAACAGGAATTTTTGAATTTCTTAAAAATTTACCAGAAGCAATTTTTCAAAAAACGGGATTTGTTTTTGGAACAACATCGGAAGCTGCTAAAAAGTTTAGCCCAATTTCGGAGGTTCATGTTCCCCACTCAATATCGTGGGCAGACGAAGAAAGAGACCTTTCTGCTTGGCTAGGAAATGCTCTTCAAGACGAAGCCTTTAATAAATTATACGAACTTGAAGATAAAGTTGCTAAATCAAAAGACGCTGATATTCAGAGAGATTGGCAGTTTCTGCAAACAAGCGACCACTTTTACTACATGTGCACAAAATGGTTCTCCGACGGAGATGTTCATAAATATTTTAACCCCTACGACTCACCATACAACGCATTCATAAATTATATGAACGTGCTAAGCGATTTTATTACAAGATTAGAAAAATAAATAATGAATGAATAGTAAACAGTGAATAATTATCAGAAAATTATTCACTGTTTTTAATTGTAAAAAAAGATGTGTGAAAATCTAAAAATTATCAGATAGTAAAAAATTATGCCATTTGGTTTGCTAATAAATGAGATTAATAATATTTATTTTAGAACTTAATATTTTGCTAAAGTTTTTTATAATATTAAATTTAAAAAGATGACAGAACGAAAAAAATTAAATCTTGGGTATTCCGACTTCAAAAATATAATTGAAAATAACAATTATTTTATAGACAAGTCTTTATTGATAGAAGAGGTTATTAATGCAGAAAAAACTGTTTTATTATTTCCACGTCCTCGTCGTTTTGGTAAAACATTGAATTTGTCGATGTTACGTTATTTTTTTGATAAAAATGAACCTGAAAATAAAAATCTTTTTAAAGAATTGAAAATTTGGCAAACAGGAGAGGATATAAAAAAATATTGTTGTAGGTATCCTGTAATATATTTAAGTTTTAAAGATACAAAAACGGATACTTGGCAAGAGTGCTACGAATTAATAGTTTCGGAAATCGTGAAGCTATTTAGTAAACATAGATATTTATTGGAAAATAATACATTGTATGAAAATGAGAAGAATAAATATAATAAAATATTAAATGAAGTTGCGAGTAAAACCGATTATAAAAATAGTATAAAACAGCTAAGCGAATATTTGCAAAGATACCATAAAGAAAAAGTTGTAATTTTAATTGACGAATACGATACACCAATTCAGGCAAGTCATAATAAATTTTATGATAAAGCTATTTCGTTTATGCGTAGCATGTTAAGTGGTGCTTTAAAAGATAATAGTAATTTATACAAGGGTGTAATTACTGGAATACTTCGAGTTTCTAAAGAAAGTATTTTTACGGGATTAAATAATTTGAGTGTCTATTCAATACTTGATGACGAGTTTTCAGATAAATTTGGTTTTACAGAAATAGAAGTAAAACAGATTATTAAAGATTTTAAAATAAAAACAGATTATTCTAAAATAAAAAAATGGTATGATGGATATAAATTTGGCGAAACAACAAAAATATATAATCCATGGTCAATATTGAGTTTTGTTGTTAGTAAAAATGAAAAATTTAAAACTTTTTGGAGTTATACCAGTTCAAATGAACTAATTAGAGAGCAAATAAAAAAGAAAGATGCAACAAATATTAGAGCCGAAATAGTAAAATTAATAAGTGGAGAAGCTATAAAAAGAGATTTAGAGGCAAATTTTGTCTTTCCCGACTTAGACACAAATATTGATTTATTTTGGACATTGCTAACTTATAGCGGATATTTAACAATCCGAAAAGAAGTATCGAGAAAAGAATACGAGCTTGTTATTCCTAATTTTGAAATAAGAACAATTTTTCAGGATACGATTTTGGAATGGCTTAAAATAGATATAAAATTACAAAAATCATTATTAGAGAACACCGCAAATTATCTAATAACCAATGAAATATCAAAATTTGAAAAAGGTTTTAAAGAAATTATAGGAGATACTTTTAGTTATTATGATACTGCAAAAAATCACGAATACATTTATCATTCGTATATTCTTGGTTTGCTTGCAATTATAGGCGATGATTATATCATAAAATCAAATAAAGAAAGTGGCGAAGGCAGATACGATATTATGTTAATTCCACATGATAAAACTCTGCATGGAATTGTAATTGAAATTAAACAAATTGAAAAACAATTAGAAAAAGAAACCGACACCGATTTTAATAACAGAATTAATGCTCAAATAAAAAAAGCAGAAAATCAAATAGACCGAAATAAATATTACAAAGAGCTTATTGACAATAAAATAACTGCCGAAAAAATAATAAAAGTTCCTATTATTTTTGCTGGAAAAGAACCTTATGTTATCCCTAAGAGAATAGAAATACTTTAAACTTTTAAATAAATAGAATTAAAAATACATTTAATTATTAAATGTATTTACTTGATTACTACTTAAATATAAATTATGAAAGATGTTGAAAAAAAAATGAATTATCTCACACAAAAGAAAATAATATAGAAATAATAAAATTACGAGATAAAGTTAGAAATCAAAGAAAGGTTTTACTTACTATTTTACACAATTCTGGTATAAAAAAAGGATTTGAATATGCTATAATATTAGAAGAGGGTTTGCGTGGTTTATATGGATTAAGAAGTAGAGCTTTAAAAGAAAATAAAGATATTCATGAAAAAGCAAATATATATGATTATCTTGGAAAGTTAGAATTGGCTGCAAATCTTTTTCGTTTAGATATGACGATAGAAGTAATAAAAAGAAATAATTACAAAGAAACAACAAAATTGAAACAAGTTTTTTTTGAAGTAGGACAAAAAGTAAGAACAACTTTTTTTTCAAATAATGGAATAAAAATAGAAAATTTACCTATAGAAGCTAATATATTATCAAGAAAAATAAAAAGTATTAAAATAGAAAAATGTTTTTCAATAAAAGATATTAAAATAGAAAAATTATCAGATAAAAAAGAAATTTATTTTTTGGGAGAGAATGGAGTTGGAAAAACTATCTTTCTTCAGGCAATTTTAAATAGTTTAAAAAATAACAAATTTGAGAATATAATTTCTTATGCAAAATTAGAAGGTGAGCAAAAAAGAATTAATTTTTTATATTCAAATATTTTTGCCTACGGAGTTGGGCGACTTCGCACACACGACCACGAAATTGATGAGACTGGATATGCTACGCTTTTTGACAAGCAAAATGTAAATCTTAAAAATCCAATAGCATGGCTAAAAGATGTTGAGCGTTTGGAACTCAAAAAAATTGGCAATTTAAAACTTGAAGTAGTTATTAATATGCTTACCGATATTTTAAATGAAGATGGACAAGCAAAAATAAAAATAGAACAACAAGGAGCCGATTTTATTTTTAAAGAACAAGGCACTTCAATAAAATTTTCGCAACTTGCTGATGGATACCGTTCTATATTACTTATCCTTGCAGATTTATTAATGCGATTTTCCGAGAATCAGCCAGATATTTCTGAAATTAAAAATTTTAAAGGAATTGTTTTGATAGACGAGGTAGATATGCTTTTGCACCCAAAATTAGCATACAGTCTTGTGAAAAAACTACGAAAAAAACTCCCAAATATTCAATGGTTTTTTACTACGCATAGTCCAACACTTATAATGGGAGCGTCGGAAGATGCTATTTTCTATAAACTTTATAAAGAAAATGGAAATACTAAAATTAGTGAAGTTTGGACAAATAATGATATTAAACACTTGATGGCTAATGGTTTAATTACCTCTCCGCTTTTTGGTATGCCAAATGCACGAATGCGTGAACTGAAAAATACGGGAAATTTAGATACAAGTTCAAATTTTTGGGTAGGCAAAATTAATGAAAAAATAAAAGAACAAGTAAAAAAAGAAGAAGACAAAGGCAAGGCTTATTTTTCTAAAAAAGAAATTAATGAATTTGTAGAATCGGCTATTAATGAAATAGATGAGGAGGGTAAAAATGATTAAAATAAATAAAAAATTATCAAAAACACCAAAATCATTAGAAAACGGAAAATCGTATAAAAGTAAAGATGTTAAGGAGGAGTTGGACAAATTGTATAATTCCAAATGTTGTTATTGTGAAACTGCAAATATAAAAGGAGCGGTAGAACATTTTCGTCCAAAATCAATTTATGACTGGCTTACAAATGATTGGGAAAACTTATTGTGGAGTTGCCACGATTGTAACAATATAAAAAGTGCAAAATTACCCGTTGCAAAAAAAATAGCAACAAAGCCAGATAATATTTCTGTTTGTAATAAAAAAGAAGAAATTATTATGATAAATCCAGAAATGCGAAATCATTTTGATGTGAAATTTGATAAGTTTGGAAAAATAAGTTCCGAAAACGAACTTATGAAAAATACTATAAAAATATGTAAATTAGACCGAGAGAACTTAAACGATAAAAGACTCGCTATTTATAATGAATTAAAAAATAATATTTCATCTGTAAAAAGATTTGGAAGTAAAACGGAAGTTTTTAAACATATAAACAGCACATTTATTAAGCCAACAAAAAAAGATAAAAATCTTGGTTTTATTGCGTTCCGAAAATATATTATTAAAAATTGGTTGTTAGAAACTTTTTAAAAATATAAACTATGAAAATAGGAGACAGTGTAAAAGTAAAAAAAGGAGTAAAAGATGTTGAAAGCAATAGTTTTGACATGGAAAATTGGCAGGGGAGAATAATAGATATAGAAAAAGACGAAAATGCCAACGAAATTAGTTTAGTCTTAATTGCCTGGGATAGTCAAACACTCAAGCAAATACTTGATAATTATATTATAGAATCAGAAGAAGATGGTTCAGACTGGTCGGAATATTTTCTTTATCCTGATGATGTAATTTTAACAGAAGAACGGGACACACCAGCTGATGTCGATGAAATTATTGGCAAATTAAAAAATAAATTTGCCTACGCAAATCTGGGAGAAGCGGGAAAAAGAATTATGAAAATTATAAAAGAGACTGACACAGACGAAACAGAAAAGATTTATGAACGTTGGAAAAATTATTTAGAAAAAAACTTCATATTTCCTCAAAAAATGAAAATTGCTGAATTCCAAGAGAATTATAAATTTAGTCAAGGAGACGTAATAAATGTGAAAAATTTAAACATAATTGATGACCATTATGGTATAATTATTTCTGGAAAATGGAAAAATGAGAGTGTAGATTTTCCGCTTTGCGATTTAGAAGTGATTAATAAAAAATCTAAAAATTATCAGATAGTAAAAGATTATGCCGTTTGGTTTGCGAATAAATGGTAGTAAAATATTTTCTAATTATTAAACGTATTTGCTTGATTATTACTTAAATATAAATTATGATAAAGACCGAAAAAGAAATACTAATTAAAGAAATAGTTGAGAAACTGAAAAAGGAGAATTCTATTTTAGATATGCAAACAAATCCTATTATTGAAGAAACTGGAATTTCTTTTTTGGAAGACATAAGTCCATATTTTAATCAATTAGATAATATTACAAGTTATAGTTTTACAGCAGGTTGGGATTGTTTTGATGATATTTTTTATAAAATTTCACAATTTAAAAATATTGAAAAACTTCAAATTGATTTTTCTGATTTAAGTGAAATAGAAAAAAATGTTGATGACGGTTTAAAATTACTTCCAAAATTAAAACATCTCACACTTATGGAAACTAATTTGTCTAAATTTCCTAAATCAATTTTAAAAATGGAGACTTTAGAACGTTTGTCTATTAAGGGGAATAAATTTTACACACAAAATTTTCATTTTAGAAAGAAAAAAAGCAAAAGAATAGACAAAATAATTATTGATGAAATAAAAAAAATGTCCTTTCCTAAATATCATAAACAAATACACAGATGGGGAGTATATTTATATTCTTTAGAACAAAAAAAAACAGAGGTTCTTATTTTAAAAGATATTAATATTAAAGAATTAGAATTGGAAGATGCTATTTCTATATATGTTTTAAATGAAAAAAATAAATATAAAACTTTTAATGAATTTCATAATCTTTTTAAAGAATTAAATAAAACAGACGGATATTTTAAAATAACAAAAAAGGATCAATTAGAAGTCTTTTTTTTAAAAGAAGACAACGAAGGGGGAATGAATAATCTTATAGATTATCAAGAATTAAGAAAAACATTTTTTAATTATGAAAAAGAATATAATGCTTATCAAGTAATAGATTTATTAAATGAATTTGGCGGAGAAGAATTAATTTTAGAATTATATGAAGAACGAAAGAATAATAAACTACGTTTATCAGAAGAGTTTCAAAAAAATAAATTTATTGAAAATGTAAAAATAGAAAATTTTAAAATATTTGAAAAAGAACATCAAGTAAACCTATCGGAAATAAATATTATTATTGGCAAAAATTCTACAGGCAAAACTTCTATTTTACAGGCAATTGCACTCGGACTTGTTCCTGAAAATACGAATCAAATAACTCAAAATACTGAAGAAAAATACACCAATTTTATTAATCAAAAAATTACTAATTCTAAAATAAAAGAACTGCACAAAGCAAAAATATCTTTAAAATGGAAAACAGATAACGAAAAAAACAAAAAAAAATTCAACAGGAAATATATTCTTAATGACTTGTCGGTAAGAGAACAATATGTATATAGTGAAAAATTATTGGCAGATAAAGAAATCCCAAAAACTTATTTAGTATTAGGTTATGGAGAAAACTTATTTCCCGACCGAGAAGCATCTGAATACGAAGCATATAATTTTATAGATTATCTTAAAACAGGAGATTATAATAGCATAAGTGTAGAGTCGCTTTTTGTGGATTATTATAAAAAGCTCATAAATCCGCTTTATATTTTAAATAAATTACAAAAAAATGAACTCCCCTCTGGTTTTTCTAAATCGGAAGTGGAAGAGCTTACTGCTATAAAAAACGAACTTTTTAAAACTTTAAATCTATTTTTAAATGTTCAGCAAGCCGACAGTTTTGAAATAAAACTTATAGACAATCGATATAAATTTATAGATAATTCTGAAAATAAATTTGATTTGTATCAATTAAGCGAAGGATACCGAACAAATATTTCGCTTGTAACAGATATTTTAATTAAAATATTTGCTTCACGAAACAACTTATTTTTAGAACCTTATAAACATACCGATTTTAATAAAATATTAAAAAAAGTGCGAGGAACTATCTTAATAGACGAATTTGATAAACATTTACACCCCGTTTGGCAAAAATCTTTTGTAGGAATTTTAAAAGAACAATTACCCAAAATACAATTTGTGCTAACAACACACAACGTAGTTGCCCTGCAATCTGCCGAAGGACAGACCGCCATTAAATTGAGTGCCAACGAAAAAGGCAAAATTATTATAGAAGAAAAAATTATCCAAAAAGGAAACAGTATAGAAACTTTATTGAACCTGTTTTTTGACTGGAATAGCCAATTTTATGGAAACGAAACAGAAGAAAAATTAAATGAATTTTATTCATTGATTGAACAAATTTATGAAAATAAAGAAATTGACAACGAACGTTTAAAAATATTAATATCAGAACTAACAGATAATGAACAGAGTGAAGAAATAAGAGCAATTATTGGAACAGAAAAAGCTCAAGTAGAAGCCGTAACAGGTAAAAAAATAATAAAATGAGAAAAATAAAAAGACAAAAACCTGTAGAAGCAATATTGAAACAAGAAGGAGTTTGTAGAATAAAATTAAATGCCAATTTATTGTTGCATGAATTAGGCAAAATGTCAGATTATAAATGTGCTTATTGTGAAACTCATTATGAACATGAATCACATAAAGGAAGAACACCTGAGAAAGAACATTTTTATCCAAAAAGTAAATATCCTAAATTAAAAGACTCTTGGTGGAATTTATTTTGGTCGTGTCCTACTTGCAACAGTTTGGAATACAAAGGAAATAAATTTGAAAAAACAAATTCTAATAAAAGAATTATTCCTCTAAAACCAGACGATGAAGGAAAATTAAATGGAATTTCTTATTCTTTTGACAATTGGTTTATTTTAAATTATAGAACAGGGGAATTAAAACCTCACCCAAGAAAAAATAATAAAGAACGTGCAGAATGGACAATTAAACTTTTTGGCTTAAATAGAAGTGGTTTACTTTCAGCAAGATTAAGAATATTAGAAAAATTCTTGAAAAATTATGACCAAAATAATTATGAAAAAGAACAATTACATCTTAATAATTGGTCTTATAGTTTTTTTATTGAAAGTTGGTTAAAAATTAATCAATTACCATATAAAAACTAAAAACTTTTTAATAAAAACACATAAACATATATAATGAAAAACAATACAAAAACACCCGATTATATTTTTGAAACAAGTTGGGAGGTAGCAGATAAAATAGGTGGAATACACACTGTATTATCTACAAAAGCAAAGTCTATGCAAGGCATGGTTAAGGACAATTTAATATTTATAGGTCCTGATTTTTGGAGAGACGATACAAAGCCAAATCCAGAATTTACAGAAGACCTTGAATTGTTCAAAAAATGGAAAGAACATGCTTTAACAGAAAACTTTAGATTTAGAGTAGGAAGGTGGAATATAGAAGGAAATCCGATTGTTATTTTAGTTGATTTTACTACACTTATTCCCAAGAAAGATGAAATACTAACAACTCTTTGGGAGGATTATCAACTGGACTCAATTTCAGGTGGTTGGGATTATGTAGAGCCAGTTTTATTTGGATACGAAGCAGGTAGGATAATAGAAAGCTTCTGTAAATATAACCTTATTTTTGGAAATGAAATTATAGCACATTTTCATGAGTGGATGACTGGATCAGGCATTCTATATCTCAAGAAAACAGCACCTTACGTGAGCACTGTTTTTACTACACATGCAACAGTTATTGGTAGAACAATTTCTGGAAATGGAAGACAGCTTTACGAAAAACTTGAACAGTATAATGCTGATTTTATTGCAAGAGAATTTAATGTAAGTGCAAAACATTCATTGGAATTTACCTCTGCTCAAAACGCTGATATATTTACAACCGTTAGTGATATTACTACTACCGAGTGTGTTCAATTTTTAAAAAGAAAACCAGAAGTTGTAACAACAAATGGATTTGAAGATGCCTTTGTTCCTAAAGGAGATGCGTTTATTGAGAAAAATAAAACTGCCAGACAAAAATTAAAACAAGTAGCCGAAGCAATGTTTGGTTATGAGCTTAAAAAAGATACTGTTTTTATTACTACAAGTGGACGCTATGAGTATAGAAATAAAGGTATTGATGTATTTTTAGACTCACTAAAAAAGATAAAAGGGACAAATCAAGATATTGTTGCATTTGTTATGGTGCCTGCGGATATTACAGGACCAAACCAGCAACTAAGACAAAAAATTAATGGAAACAAAGACATTAATATAATAGAAAAAGCTCTTACTCACGAGCTTAGACATAGAGACTACGACCCTGTTATTAATAAATTAAAAGAGCTTAATTTTAGTAATAATAAAGAAGATAAGGTGAAAGTTATTTTTGCCCCAACTTATTTGAATGGAAATGATGGTATTTTTAATTTAAAATACTACGACCTACTTATTGGTTTTGACCTAACGGTATTCCCCTCATACTATGAGCCTTGGGGATATACTCCAATGGAAAGTATTGCATTTAAAGTTCCAACAATAACTTCTGACTATACAGGATTTGGACTTTGGGTTGAAAAAGAAATAGGAGACATAAATAATGCCGTTGCGGTTATTAAAAGAAGTACAAAAAATTACGACCAAGTAACAGAAGATATTGCAAATAAAATAGTTGCCTTCTTTAATTATTCAAAAGAAGAAAAAGCTAGAATTAAAGACAGTGCTTATGCTATTTCAAAAAAAGCGAGTTGGCTAAATTTTATAACTAATTATGAAAAAGCCTACAAATTAGCACTTAACAAAAAAGAAGATAGAGAAGGCGAAATTGCAGAAATCAATTATGCCGATATTATTGCAGGTCGTCAAGAGTCGCAAGAATCGGATAAACCAAAATGGAGGAGAGTAGAAATTAAATCATTATTGCCAGAAGTTCTGACAGGATTAAATGAAATTTCAAACAATCTTTGGTGGACTTGGAATACCGAAGTTGAGCAGCTTTTTCGGCACATAGAACCAGCACTTTGGACTAAAAGTGAACATAATCCCAAAACTTTTTTAGAAAAAGTTACGAGTAAACGTTTTAACGAGGTAATTAAAGATGAGAATTTTATTAATAAATATAATAAAATTTATACCAAGTTTAAAAAATATATTGAAGAAGGCAAAAATCAAGTAGAACCAAAAATTGCATATTTTAGCATGGAGTTTGGGTTTCACGATACTATTCGGATTTTTTCGGGAGGACTCGGAATTTTGGCAGGCGACTATCTTAAAGAATCCAGCGATTCTAATGTAAATATGGTTGGTGTTGGCTTGCTTTACAGAAAAGGATATTTTAAACAAATTCTTTCTCCTGATGGTCAGCAAATTGCAGAAGACAACTTGCAAGACTTCTCTAAAATGCCTCTCAAAAAAGTAACCGACGAAAATGGTGATTGGCTAAAAATATCTGTTATGTTTCCTGGAAGAGCCGTGTCTGTGAGACTTTGGCAAGTAGAGGTGGGACGAAATAAATTATATTTATTAGATACAGACCATAATGATAACTCGGAACACGACCGCTCAATTACTCACAAACTTTACGGCGGCGACCATGAAAATAGATTCAAACAAGAAATGATACTTGGAATTGGTGGTATTAGAGCTTTGAAAAAGATTGGTATTAAGCCAAATATATATCATTGCAACGAAGGACATGCTGCATTTATAGGACTGGAAAGATTAAACAAATTGATTTCTGAAAAATTGTATTCTTTTGAAACTTCACTTGAAATTGTCCGCTCATCTGCTTTATTTACAACGCATACGCCAGTTCCAGCAGGACATGATACTTTTAGTGAAGATATTTTGAGAACATATATGTCTCATTATCCAGAAAGATTAAACATCTCTTGGGACGACTTTATGAACTTAGGTAAAAGTTCACCAAACGACTATAAATTTTCTATGAGTTACCTTGCTGCAAACTGTTCGCAAGAAATTAATGGAGTAAGTATGTTGCATGGTGATGTTACAAAATCCATGTTTTCAGGACTTTGGGAGTCTTATTTTGTAAACGAGTCAAGTATTGGATATGTAACAAATGGTGTTCATTACGAAACTTGGACTGCCAAAGAATGGCAAAAATTATACAACAAAACTTTTGACGAAAATTTCTTAGAGAATCAATCGGATAAAAAGATTTGGAATAAAATAAAAACTGTTCCAGATGAAAAAATTTGGAAAATAAGAACCAAGTTAAGAGCAGATTTAATTAATTATATCAAACAACGAATTAGAAAATCGTGGACAAGAACCTACGAAGATCCCAAAAATATAGTGAAAGTTCTCAATAATTTGAACGAAAAAACACTAACAATTGGTTTTGCTCGCCGTTTTGCAACCTACAAACGTGCTCATTTATTGTTCTCAAATGTTGAGCGGTTATCGGAAATATTGAACAACGAAAAAATGCCAGTTCAAATTCTGTTTGCAGGAAAGGCACACCCTAACGATGGTGCAGGTCAAGACCTTATCAAGCGGGTTGTGGAAATGTCTAAGCGACCAGAGTTTCTTGGAAAAATATTATTCTTGGAAGATTATAATATTGCTCTTGCCCAAAAACTTGTGCAAGGTGTTGATATTTGGTTAAATACGCCAACTCGTCCTTTGGAGGCATCTGGCACAAGTGGTATGAAGGCGATTATGAATGGTGCATTACATTTTAGTGTATTAGATGGCTGGTGGGTAGAAGGTTATCAAAAAGATGCGGGCTGGGCATTAGACCAAGAACGAATTTATAACGAGCAAGATTTCCAAAATAAACTCGACGCCGAATATTTATATTCGCTTATTGAAAACGAAGTTGCCCCGAGTTTCTACAAAACAAATTTGGATAACGTGCCAACCGAATGGGTTGGATATATCAAAAATTCTATTGCAGATATTGTTCCAATGTTCACAACTAAAAGAATGATAGATGATTACATAGAAAGATTTTACTCTAAATTATTTAAAAGACACACTCTAATAACTAAAAATGATAATGAAAAAATAGAAGAACTGAACTTGTGGAAAAATAAAATTAGGCAAGAATGGGATAATCTAAGAGTTTTATCTGTAAAACTTCCAAACACAGCTCAAAATTTATTAAATATCAACGAAGATTATAAATCGGAAGTAATAATTGAATTGAAAAATTTGAAATCGGAAGATATTAGAATAGAGCTTATTATAATAGAAACCCAAAAAATTCATGAGCCAAAATTGATTAGCAAATCAGAATTTGATTTTATTAAAACTGCAAACGGAATAGCGTACTACGAACTTACTGAAAAACCAAAGAAATCAGGAGTTTACAATTACGCCATAAGAGTAACACCAAAACACGAATTAATCCCGTATCCACAAGATTTTAAACTTGTTAAGTGGGCTTAATTTAATGAAGAATGAAAAATTGGTTTTAGCACCTTTTTTTCATTCTTGTAAAATAAAATCCTCACAAAATTCTAAAAAATTTGTGAGGATTTGTGTAATTTTGCAACTCGTATGCTCTTCAATGATTTGATATGTTTTTTTTACATAATCGGGATAGAACGGCAGATTTCTCCACCAGTCCCCCCGCAGACCCGGACGAACAGAACTAGCGTATCCGGTTCCTCAGGTTGTTGTTAGTTGCCTTTATTATCGTTGCATTTTACGTTTCTTTGACTTGTATTTCTGAGAATACATTTACCTGATTATCAGGAAAATTTGCCAAAATGTTTCCTCTGCACTTTCCAACAGTCTGACTTATTACTTCCCTACATTGGTTCGTATAGGCAAATACTTCACCAACTACAAGCGGTACTATTTATAAGCTATGATTACCATAAATTCATTTTGGTTGCTTCGTATTAAACTCGCTTCCAATACCAGTTTCGCTCACAATACTTATTCTTGATGTAAGGTAGTCGTATTGTGAGAGGGACTACTTTACTACGAAATTTGTAACTGTCTTCGGTAATTCAGTTTATTCGTCTGGAAACTTATGGTTCTCCCAAGTTCCGAAGAAATCTGTGTAGAGATGCACGGCAGTGCGTCTCTACTGACCACGTTGGTTTGATACTCATAACCGTCTATGTGTGAATATCGTTACAGCTTTCCAATTACCGAACTCGTCAGCTTAACCAAAATCATAGAATTTTCGAGGTTCAATAATACAGCCTACTTACTTGCTTACTGCGAACTTGATACATTGCCTTACGACTTTGCACCCACAGTTTGCTAATGTCCTGTCTGCGGTGACTTTAGACATATCGGACTTGCACCGATTAGATTTCTAAAACTAATTTCATTGCAAAACTACAAATCCCAAAGTTTTCGGATTACGAAAACGTTCTGTAAACTCTTTACTTAAATGTTATCCATGTTGTTATTGTGAGACCACACGATTCGATTGTGTTTCTCCTACAAAGTCATGGTTGCGGTTTAAGGTTAGAGAGAACTCCGTTTTCTCTTGGCGTACTCGGTAACTTCTTGATTTTCGTTGCCTTTTTTCGCACTTCGTAAATTGAAAGTAAAGTGTCAATTATTCAGCACTTTGTAAATTTCTTGCACCTTGAAAAAGGCAATGAAATTCAAGAAAATGATATGTGCTTTTATTTTTTCAATCGTTGCTGTTCATTAATATATGTATCATCAGTTAATTTTTTCAGAGCTTTCATAAAATCTTTCTCGTTAAGTATTTCTAATTGATAATGAGTTATTTGTTTCAGTTTATTAAATCTTTCCGTTTTCTCTATTTTACTGCTTATCATATCCGCATTTAGGCTTTCAATATTAGACAAAACGGCTAATTCATTTATACTTGCAAAATCTCGAATATTTAATCCTTTTTCGGCGTGTTCTGAATTTGCACTTCTCCATTGTTTTGCGGTGCAACCAAATAAAGCAACGTTTAATAAATCAGCTTCTTCTGCGTATGCAAGCCATTCTTTCTCTTTTGCTAAATTTGATTGTGGAATTATATGATTTTTAACTGCATCGGTTTGAATGTGGTAATTCATTTTACTCAATACTCGTTTAAAATTCCATTCTAAATTATATTGATTGTATTCAATTTCTTTTAATCGCTGATATTCAGTTATTAAATATAGCTTAAATGTTGGACTTATCCACGAACCAAATTCAAAAGCTATATCTTTATGTGCATAAGTTCCACCATACCTACCTGCTTTTGCAAATATTCCTATTGCATTTGTTTTCTCAACCCACTCTTTTACACTTACTTTGAAACTATTTAATCCTGATTGATTTCTAATTGTGGCGAATTCGCCATAATTAAAATTAGGATTGTTTAATTTTTCCCAAACACTTAAAAATTCAAGAGTATTTCTATTTCTCAACCAATCTGTCATAAAGAAATCACCGTCTTTTGCTTTTAGCATATCTGTTAAGCAAATATAGTCTTCTTCTTTATTTTGAATTATTGAAATTACTTTGTCTTGAACTTGTATTTTTATTGTTTTGGGCATTTTTTTTAATTATTTGATTGTTCTTTTATTATTTCTTTTAACTCTGTAATTGCTTTTAAAATAAAATTATTTTTATGATTAAAAAAGTTTTGTTCCAATGACTTTCTTAAAGAATTTTTAAACCCAATATTATCAATATTTTCTATTGGTATTAATATAAAATAAATCTGTTGATAACTGGCTCCACTTTTTCCACCACTACCAATTGAAATGTAATCTGTTATAATTTCATTTTTCTCAATTCTTATTTTCAATTCATCGCCATTTATGGTATTATTTTTATTGTGAAGTTCAAATACTGCTACAATTTTTGGCACTACAGGATTTAGAGTGAGAAAAATCTGTATTCTACTCACTGTCAGGCTTTTAGTGATTAGCAAAAAAACAAAGAAAATTAATGAAATTTATGAGCATAACAATCTATAATACTGACATATACAATTGAAATAAATTCATTTTTTCAATATTTCTCTCACTCTAAATCCTGTAGAGCCCAATTTTTTTATCGTATCTTAATTCACTTAAATTAATCCAAAACCTAAACTTTTCAATAAGTTTTATGTCTTCTTTTAATTTTTCTTTTAGTTTTAAGCTATCTAAATGAGCATAAAAATGTTTATATTTTGATGAGTTTTTTGTTGAATTAGCGACAAAACCCATTTCTTCCATTATTTCAAACACGGCATCTGAAATATACCTTAATAAATCCTTATCAACTTTTTTCAATTTTTCAATTTCTTCTTTTTTTGAATGAAATAGTTGTATTGTTTTATCCATTTTTATAGTTTCTTTTTCGTTTATGGAAAATGAATTAATATTTGATATATATTCTTTTAGAAATAATAAATGTCTATCATCAGAACGAATATAAAACTCTGAAAGATTGACTATTACTTTTTCAACAAGCTCAATATGCGTAATATTTACAAATTTAATATCTTTTCTATTATATACGTCAGGAATATTGATAGGGTTTAAAGACAAAACAATTCCAATTTTATTTTTTGCTTCAATACTTTGCCAATAATCTGCTAAATCATTGTCTAAAATATGTGAAAGCTTATTTTCTATAATGATTGCCCAATTAGCAATTATTTTTTCTTTCTTTTTTTTATCATCAATGTTTTCACTTTCATCATCAATATTTTCTGATATTAATAAATCTATCCGTTTTCCTGTTTTTGTTACAACTTCTCTTTCTACGGAGAAATCTGTTTCAAAAAAGTCTTTATCAAATTTTTCAACATTAAATTTGGTTTCATAAATATCCAACAAGCTGTTTATGAATAATCGAGAAAAACCGTGTTCTTCTTTTTCATCAAAATAAAATGCAAGTAAATTACTATTAACATTTTCCCATTTTGGGTAGCCTGCAATTGCAATAATATTTTTTCTTGTAACAGATGTTTCAGGAAGAGAATAAATTAATTTTATTATCCAGTCTAAATTCATTTTTTTAGTTTTTTCGGTTGCACATATCGAACAGTTCATTGTGAGCCGTGCGAGTTGTAAAGTTACTCGTTTTTTTTGACAATTCCAAATTAAAACGACTTTGTGTTTTTTTAATTATAGATTTACTTACAAACAGTAAGGATAATACTTTAAATAATAAAGAAAAAAAAAGAAACTAAATATTTTACATTACTCCCCTCAACTTTTCAATGTGAGCCATAATAAGCAGTATATAAGGATAACAAATAGGTGCCTATTGATACATATATTTATTTTACCATTTCTTAGATCCTGTTTTGTAGGGGGATAAACTGTTTTTTGTATTTTATATTTCCAAAATTTAATAATTACCTCGTAAATATTTTAATGCCTTGTCAATATATTCGACATTTCTGGCGAGTTCTATTTTGCGAAAAAGAAATCTTCGATAGAAATAAATCATTAAAATCATGCTTATAAATAAGAGGATAACAAAACCGACATATTATTGTAATAACGCTTGTTTAAAAAAGCTCCAACCCAACGAATTCCTGATATTGAATTGGTTAAAAATATTTCATCAGCAAGTTTAATATCTTCAATTATTATAGGTTTGTATTTTATAGAAATATTATTTTGTTTGGCTATGCCAATAATATGGTTTCTCATTATGCCGTTTACACAACCATCTTGGAGATTTGGCGTGTATATTTGATTATCTTTTACTACAAAAATATTGGAACTTAGGGCTTCTATTATATTATAATTGTCGTTAAGTAGGAGTATATCATCTACTTGTTTTTCTTTTTTGGAAATTCCTGCAAGTATATATAATAAAGTGTTGGTGGTTTTTAAATTTGAAAATACATTTTGAGGTTTAGGAACATCTGTAAATATATCTATATGAAGTCCTTGTGTGTTTAATTCGTATTTAGTATTACTCATCCCAGAGGACTCAATAAGATAGCTAACATCATTGCAGTCAGGAGTATAAAGTCCCTCTCCATTTCTAAATACTGTTATCCGAATTCTTGCTCCTTTGTGTAATTTATTTTTATTTAGCAAACGTGTTATTTCATTAAAAAGGCTGTCTTTATTTATGCTAAATTTTTGTGGAATTTCCATTTTGAGAATTTCCATACTACTTACCAGTCGTTCAAGATGCTGGTTAAATAGTGGGATTTTGTTTGCCGAAGAAAACATTGTTTCAAATAGTGCATCGCCATACTTAAATGCTCTATTACTAGATTTTATAGTGAAATTATCTTGTAATTTCATTATACCATCTATGTTTATGTATTGTTTGTTCATAACAATAACTTATTAAATTTTGCTAAAAAAAAGTGTAAATATGACTTAAGTAGTTAACCATATATAAACGACACTTTTTAAGGTCAATTTTAGCATTATGC
>JAOZQN010000934.1 GCA_029932195.1 Bacteroidales bacterium
ACTTTTTTTTATCCTGATTTTAACATACTTACAGTCAAAATGAGAACTGCTGGGTATATGCTGGAGATTTTTTATTAAAAGCATCGGAAAATGACCCTGGCGATATTATTTTTGAAAATAGTGGAGGTGACCAATTTGGTAGAATTTGGACTTATTATAATAGTGGAGAGCCACAATTAAGGTTAAGTGGAGGAGAAAACGATGGTAATATCAGTCCAGATATAGTTATTAATAAGAACGGAGATGTAGGAATAGGAACAACAAACCCAAGCAAACTTTTATCTGTTGGAGAGCTTTTTACTGTAGATGCAGATGGAAACGTAGTTGCAAAAACAATTACAGCGGATAACATAAAAAACACTTGGCAAACAAACGATGATGATATTTATTATAACGATGGAAACGTAGGAATAGGAACAAGCGAGCCTGAAACAAGTTTGCATATAAAAGAACTTATAAGAGAGCCACCTTATGAATTTGCAACTTTGCGATTAGAGCATGATGTTGACAATCCCTCAGGAACATACAATGCTATATGGGATATTTCTTTGTGTAATGATGGCACTGAATTATCGTTTAATGCTTCATTCTGGAACAATGAATATGCTCCTTTAAGTTTAAGTGGGAACACAGTTTATACAAAAGATATTAGAGCTGATGGAGATATTACTGCTGATGGAAAAATAACAATTGGCAATAAATTTATTGTAAATGAAGAAGGAGACGTAGGGATAGGAACAATAGCCCCAGAAACAGAATTACACATACACGATGGTGTTATTAAATTAGATGGAACAACTCCTGCATGGACAAGCTCTCCATGGAGACCAAGAATAGTAATGCCAACTGGAAGTAGTTGGACAACAACAAATGTTTTACAAGGAGAGGATTATAAAATAGGTATTGGAATGGCTCAAACAGGCTGGTATTTTATAGAAGGAAAAGAGAATGGTGATGTAAGGTATCCATTTAGAGTTGGTTTAGATGGTTATGTTCACGCAGGTGCAGTAGAAATAAGAGTTGCATCTTGGCCAGACTATGTTTTTGAACCTGAATACGATTTAAAACCAATAGAAGAATTAGAAAAATATATAAATGAAAATAATCATTTGCCTGATGTTCCTACCGAAGCAGAAGTTTTAGAAAACGGACTAAATCTTGGGGAAACAGATGCTCTGTTATTAAAAAAGATAGAAGAACTTACACTATATATTACTGAAGTTTCGGAGTTGTAATTAGCTGGTTGTGAATATATTACAAAAA
>JAOZQN010000463.1 GCA_029932195.1 Bacteroidales bacterium
AAATATATAAATAATTTTTATCAAAAGTGGCATTAGTTTATAACAAAGTTAACCGTTAATCATTATTTTTATTTATTTTAAAATATTTAATCGGCACATAATCAGTCAACCAAACTTTATTTTCTGACAAATAAAATTTATGTCCGTTTTTATTCATTTTTTTTGCTTGAATTTCTATAATTACTGCATTCCCATGTCTTTGACCAACTTTCAATGCTGTTTTTTTGTCAAAACTTAAATGAACATGTTGTCTATTCCTTTTTTCTATTCCACTTTTAAAAATACTATCTAAAAATCGTTCACTTGTTCCGTGATATAATATTTCAGGCGGATTTATTGGTTCATAGTTTAAATCTATTTCTAAGGAATGTCCTTGACTTGCTCTAATTTTTGTTCTATCTGCATTAAAAGCAAATCTTTTTTTGAAATTTGTTTTAACAACGTATTCTAAAATATCAAAATTGATTTTTTTTCCGTTATTATTCATTTTTCGGATTAACTCTTCCACAATTACCCATCCATTTTCATCTAATTTGATTTTTATAGTTTCTGGTTTATGCCTTAAAACTAAACTTAAAAATTTACTTATTTTTGTATTTTGTTTTTCACTAATCATTTGCAATTATTTTAGTTATACTAAAAAAGTTTTATTAGTTTGCAATAGTTTCCTTAAATTTTTAAAAACTAAATAAATTATAGCAAACAATATTTAATAAATTTTTCCTTCTCGCCAATATTTTATTGCTTCTTTCCAATATTTCTTAAATTTCAAATCACGTTCTAAAATGTAATTATTTTCTGAAAATTGGTGGTCTTTTTTTCTAAAAACAAGTCTAAAATAATCGGCATCATTATCTTGATAAATCCATTTTTCGTAGCCATCGCCAATATATAAATATTGTGGAGGACCAAAAATAATGTAAGCCATTCCTCTATCGCTTTTCCAACCTTCTTGATAAGATGTGAAATATAAATTGGCATAAAACACTCTGCTATAAAAAATTCTTATCATTTCTTTTGCCAAGTTTAAATTGTCGGTGGTGTTGAGCCAAAAATTATCTACAACAATTTTCTTATTTGGTTGCTTTTGCATTTCTGCATATTCATTGGAGGTGGTAAGATATTTTAGAGGTTCAAACATTTTGGTAGATGTTTGAATTAGTGGATAGTCATCGCCAAAGTTGATTATTGTTTTACCCTTTTTTTGCTTATCATTTGACTGAATAAAATATATGCCTTGCTGACTATAGTCAAAATTACTACTATTTATAAATTCTATTTTTATAGTTGTATCTTTTTCAAAATCAGGCTTATAAGTTCTTGTAGAAAATGGTGGTGCTGATAAATTTGTATCTAAATTATATTTTGTAATATACAAATTTTCAATTGTATTATTGGATTGAACTAAGTATTTTTCTTTGGAATTTATATAATCGTTAAAAATGGGATTAAAATCATTAGAATAGGTAATTAGAAAATTTTGAGATGAATTTTTATCTGTTTTATCAACATAAATAAATTCTAAGTTAGAACGTTCTTTGTTTATGTCTTTTATGAAAATTTGTAGCACATATTTATCTAATTTGTTGGATTTTAATCTAAGATAAGTAACAAACGAGAGTTTATTTTTATCCCTTTTTATGTTCATAATTTTTGTTGCAGTATCAATTATGGCATTATTTTGGAAAGATTCCATAATTTTATAACTAATTTTTACTCTTGCTTGCTGATTTCTACTAGTCCCATTATTTATAAAACCAAGTTCTGGTGTGTATAAATAAATGTATAACAATGAAACACTATCGTTCTCGTGGTATAGTTCGTATTTTGGGTGAATTGTGGTGCTTCCCGGATTGTAAATATCAGAAACATCGCTGGTGCTGTTGGTTAGCGTAGGTTTAGAACTAAAACAAGCTGATAAAAATAGAACAATTAAAAGTAGGTATGTTTTATTTTTCATATTTTATTATATTTCTGAAAAGTCGGGAAAACTTCTCTTGTAATTATTAACAGTTTGATTGTCAGACAAAAATAGAATTAACTCTATTTTGCTTAACGCCTTGCTAATCAGTGAGTTAGTGTTTGCCTAAAAAGTTTTCCCGACTTTTCAGTATATTTGGAAAACTTAGTCGGTGGTTTATTTTAAGTAAACCACTGATTTTAGGAGTCTCCCCCCTTTATATAAGTAGTCATACTTAAGTTTTTGTGTATTTTAAATTATTATGTATTTATTTTCAGCAAATTACTTTTAACTTTATACTTTAAAACTTTTAACTTAATACTTACATTCTAATCATCAATAAAAACTTCTTTTAAATCTACAACTAAATCTCCATTGAAAATATTTACTGGCACTTTTGCATCGTCGGGGTAGCAGGCAATGTAATTATACTTTCCTTTTTTATCTAATACAAAAACGGTAACTGTCTGTTCATCAGGACGAACGAGCCAATATTCTCGGACTCCGTGTTTTTCGTATAAATCGTATTTTTTAACAGCATCTTTTTTTGCTGTAGATTTAGATGTTATTTCTACAATCAAGTCTGGTGCTCCTATGCACCCTCTTATGTCTAATTTATTTTTATCACAAACTACCACAATATCAGGCTGCACAACAGTGTAGATATCTTTGTCTTTTCTTTCTCCATTTTTTGGCAAACGAACGTCAAAAGGAGCTGAATAAACTTCACATTCTTTTTTATATAGATAATTTATGAAGTTTCTAAATAAATATCCTGAAACTTTTTGATGTTTTCTTGCAGGAGTAGCAAAAAGTTGCACAAAACCGTTTATTATCTCTTTGCGTTTACCGTCTATCCAAGTTAAGTAATCGGCATAAGAA
Organism: Bacteroidales bacterium; assembly: GCA_029932195.1. Classification (GTDB taxonomy): domain Bacteria; phylum Bacteroidota; class Bacteroidia; order Bacteroidales; family JAOZQN01; genus JAOZQN01. Next base: position 2,843 of record JAOZQN010000463.1, read on the forward strand.
TATTGTTTTGATAAGTCAAGTTGTAGTGTTTGCATAGCTTTATAAGTTTGTGTGTTTTAGTAAGTGGTTTACTTAAAGAACTACTGGCTTTTTCTTAATTTTCAATAAAAACTTCTTCTTTTTTATAATCATCTACAAGGTTATAGACCTTATCTCTTGTTATTTCCATGAGTTCGCCAGCTGTCATACTTTTCATCTCTTCGGCGGTTATTTTTTTTCCAAAACGGACTGTTATTTTTCTTGGTTTTATCCACCTGTGGCTTTCTGGGCTTATTTCGTGAACACCTGAAAATCCTACTGGAATTATATCTACTCCTGAATCTTTGGCAAAACGAAATGGTATTTTTTTAAATTTTTTCAACTCACCGTCCTTAGACCTGTGTCCTTCGGGAAAAACGATAGTTGAACGTCCAATTTTTAATCGTTCTTTTGCTACATCAAAACTTTTTAGAGCTGATCGTGGGTTAGAACGACTGATAGGAATTTGTCCGTATGCTTTAATTGTTGCCCCATAAAAAAACCAGTTAAAATGGCTTTCGGCTTCCAAAGCATTTACGTAAACAGGAATAAATGCTCCTGCTAAGAACACATCAATCAAGCTGTTATGGTTGGGCATGAATATGTGGGCTTTACTAGTATCAACTTCTTCTACATTTATAACTTCCACCTTTATAAATAATAGCTTAAATAAAATACGAAGCATAATAGAGTTATACGGGTAGATTTTATCTGGCGTCATAAATTTTGACGCTATAATTATAAATACAGAAATCCAAGAGAAAAATGTAGCTCCTACAAACCACATGTAGATTGTTGTTAAATACTTCATCGTTTATTTGTTTATTTTAATTTATTTTAAAGTTGTAAAGATATAAAAAAAAATACAACGAAAAAATAATTGTATTTTCAATATTTTCTCATTGTATTCTTCAGAAGTTAAAATTTGTTCCATTTTTACACAAATTCAAAGTTTTATTATCTTATTTAATTGATTGAATTACAGGTGAATATGTGTAGTTTTAAATAATTTTAATATCACAGAAATATTAAACCACAGTCTTTTTATCCAACTACAAGTTTGGTAAAGTAGATTCAATAATAGATAGCTGAACTGCTTCTTTTACATCGTGAACTCGCAAAATATTTGCTCCATTTTGTAGAGCAATTGTATTTGCAGCAGTTGTGCCATTAAGCGAATTTTCAGGTGAAATATCTAATAAATTATAAATCATAGATTTGCGAGACAAGCCAACAAGTATTGGGAGTTCTAAAATTTTAAAATTTTTAAGATGTTTTAGTATTTCGTAGTTCTGTTCTAATGTTTTTCCAAAACCAAATCCAGGGTCAATAATAATGTCTTTTACACCCAAAAGTTGCAGTTTTTTTATCCTTTTTGTAAAAAAAAGAGTTATTTCTTGAATAATATCACCATAAATGGGATTGTTTTGCATGTTTTGAGGATTTCCCTGCATGTGCATCATTATGTAAGGAATATTTAATTTTGAAATAACTTCAAACATTTGTCCATCAAGTTCTCCTGCCGAAATATCATTAATAATTGCCACATTATAATTTTCCACAACTATTCTTGCAATATTAGACCTAAAAGTATCAACAGAAATTATTAAATTATCAAAATTTTTATTAATAATATTTAATGCAAATGTCAGTCTATCAAGCTCTTCTGTTTCCGAAATATTCTTGGCTCCCGGACGAGACGAATAAGCTCCAATATCAACAATATCTCCTCCTTCATTAATAATTTGTTGCACTCTATCAATAATCTCTCGCTCCGAATTATATCTACTACCTTCAAAAAAAGAATCTGGAGTTATATTCATTATCCCCATAATCAGAGGTTTGGAAAAATTTATTAATTTCCCATTACAATTTATAGTCTTTTTTGTATTAATATCTAACATTTTATTTTAAATTTGCATTTAAGTAATAAATAATGAATAATTTTGTTGACGCTTAATAAATATTTTATCTGTCGTCTAAAAAAAAACATTATTTATTATTTATTATTCACTGAAGTTTCGGAGTTTGTAAATTATTTATTTAAAGCTCATTATAAGTGTGGAA
>JAOZQN010000935.1 GCA_029932195.1 Bacteroidales bacterium
TTTTTAATAGCGATGATGCTATTTATTACAACCCAATAGAAACAGGAATTGAAGAGCTAAAATCAGTAAAAGAAATTCCACAAAATTCCGTTAATATAGAAATTAACACAACAGTAAGTAGCACAGTGCAATACATAGCATTTATTGATAATTTAGAAATCGCAAATATAACAGGAAATATAACAACAACAGATTATAATTTTCCAAGTGGCACTTGGCTTGAAGAAAATGGAGTTAATATAAATTATGAACCTACAGAAGGAACTGCCTCTGTTAGTGCTGGCATTTTAACACAAGAACAAATGACTAATTGGGGTAATGTATATGGTGATGATATTTATAACGTTCCAATATATAATAATTCTACGATAACAATTCCAGTTGGAGATACTTTAAAAACTACATACTTGAATTATTTCACAACACCCGATGAAGGATTTTATTATCAAGGTGAAATAGCTAATGGAGATACAGCTTCATTATTTTTCAATAATTTACCTCCAGAAGCTCCTGAAGGACTGAGAATATCTAGTATGAATAATTGGATTGAGAGTGGAACATTTAATCATGAGACATTTAAAATGTATCAAGCAGATGGTGTAACTCGTTATTATTATTCAGGTGAAAAATAAAACAAACAAAAACTTGGGACGATGTCTGAAAAACATCGTTCCAAAATTAAAATAATCAATAAAAACAACGATCAAAGGCAATGAAACAAAAAAAAGTAATCAGAAAAGGCAGTTCCGATTTTAAAACAATAATAGAAGACAACGGTTATTTTGTTGATAAAACAATGCTTATAAAAGAATTTTTTGATAATGGTAATTATACTATGTTAATGCCTCGTCCTAAAAGATTTGGTAAAACTCTCAATCTTTCTATGATTGAACATTTTTTTGATATTCAAAAACAGGATAGTGCAAAATTGTTTACAGAATTTGAAATAGCAAATGAAAAAGATTTTTGTAAAGAACATCAAAATAAATATCCTGTTATTAATGTTTCATTAAAGAAGGTAAAAGAGACAAATTGGGATAATTGTCAAAAAAAGTTTAAAATTCTTATATCTGAATTATACCAAAAACACGATTATCTATTAAATTCAGAAGAACTTAAAAAATACGAAAAGCAAATTTTTGAAAGTATAATTTTAAGAACTGCCGACCAAACAGAATATGAAAATAGTTTATTAAAATTGGCTAATTATTTAACTTCTCATTTCAACAAAAAAATTATAATACTTGTAGATGAATACGAT
>JAOZQN010000464.1 GCA_029932195.1 Bacteroidales bacterium
ACTCAAACCCCCAAACCTCACATGGGCATCCAGCCCAATTTAAAATTCCTTCTTCTTCTGTTTTTATATATTTAAGTTCAGAATACCTCTCAATACACTCATTTACATCTTCAATCTTTTCAGCTTCTCGTTCAGCTTCTCTGTTGTCTACAAATTTTTCTGGGTGGTCTAATCTATATTTTCTTGCACGTTCTGCCGCTTCTCTTTCTCTTCTAAGGTTTTCTTTATGTTTTTGTAGCCACACATCATTATCTACTTCACCTCCTCTATACAGGTCTGTTAGAGTATAATTAGGCAAGCCGTTTTTAGCCAGATGTTGCCACTCATTTTGTTTTTTTAATATTCTATTACTTGGATTGTATGTAGAATATTGAGCATAAGCCTTCTCATTTTTCAAATATATCTCTTCTTTATATTTAAACCAGTCCTTAACATTAACACCTCCATGTGTTTGCCCCTTGCCATAATCAAGTAATACGGCATAGGTTCTTGTGCTTTTTGAGGGTAAATTTTGAATATAAAAATTTTCTGATTTATTTCCTACAAGTTTATTACTTATTTCATTTTGTCCTGTTGCATATTTTCCAATACCAACCAAAAGATCTGTCAAAAAACCTGTTCCTTGCACGTCTGATTTAAAGTATAAATCGGCATTAGCAACTACATTTATTGGTAGGTTAAATTTACTTTCATTTTTTATTGTCCCATAAATAATATATTTTATTTCTCCTTCATTGGAAACTAACCCTGCTGTATAATTGTCGTTGTTACACCATTGTTCCCATTGGTCGTTTGTTGTTCCAAGAGTTTCTTTACTAACTATTCTTACATTGTTTTGAACTTCATATTGTAATTTTTTAGTAATAAAATTGTTTACTTGGCTTTGTGAAATATTCCAACTATTATAAGCTTTGTCTCTTGATAAATTTCTCATAAATCCGAGAATATCACCACCATTATTCATTGTTCTATAACAAACATTCCAGTATGTTGTCATAATATCATTTTGCTTTCCATAATAATTAAGCCAATTAAATTTTTGATATAAATATTCTACATCATAAATATTTTTTGGTGGTTTTAGAACAAATTGTGCTTTTAAATAGTTTTGTTTAATTTTATTATCTGATTTTAGTTTTTTAAATTGAGCTTCGCTCATGAAAAAATCATTATTGTATAGCTTAACTAATTTATTTATTTGGTTTCCAGAACTTTCTCTTAATGCGTAAAGAACTACTTGTTTGTTGTATTTACTATTTGGATACCGTTGTTTAAATTTATAGGCGTCATAATAATCCTTTACAAAATTTACTGCCATAAGCTCAATATCAATATTTGTTTCAGGAAATAGGTCATAAGCAGAAAATAATTCGTCTATGTTACTACTTTTAATAACATAATGTTTTTTCATATCTAAAAGACTTGAATTATTAGGAAATAATCTTATTAATTCTAAATAATTATCTCTTGTAAATGATGAGTTATTTATTGTTTGAGCAGCAACATTGTTTGTATAAGAGCTTTTTGGGAAAATTTTCGCAAAATCTCTTGCGTCTTGAATATTTTTAGCTTTAAAGTTTTTTTCAGCGTCTTTGTGAATAACATTAAAATTTTTATTACTACTTTCAGATAGAATGATATAGTTTTTATTCGTTTTCTTTAGCCAGTCTTCAGGTCTTGTTGATTTTTCAATTGTATTTTGTCCAATTGCTAAATTCGTCATACTTGCTATAGAATAGCCAAGAAAAGCACCAATAGAGGCATTCATTAATTTTGCAGGTTTTATTTCTCCATTACTTTGCATCATTACCATGTTTGTGTTGTATCCAACAATTGTTCCTATAACAGCACTTCCTATAACAGCCCCTTTGCCTATCAAACTTATTTTATTCTTAAAATGTGCACCAGAAACAGTTCGACGCATGTTGTAATCAAGTTCAGAAACGTTGTAAGAGTCTGGTTTACTAATAATACAACCTGAAACAGTGAAAATGATTGCCAAAAAAACTGTTAATATTTTATTTTTTGTTTTCATATTTATTTTGATTTAATAATTAATAGAACTATATGGTAGATATCCAAATGTTATCATAAATTGGTTAAATGATTTTTTACTTGATAATTTAAACGTTTGAGAATATTCTGTAGAACAAGTTAATTTATTTATCAGATTTATTGTAAACCCTATTTTCCAGATTGGAGCAGAAGTTGGAGTAGCCGATTTTGTAACATCGTGAGCATCTTCCCCTGTGCCTTCTGTTTGTGTAATTGCTAAATTTGAAGACTGGTAGCCAATACCAATATACGGAATTAAAATATGAGATATTTCTAAATTTATAGGCATTATAGCAATAGCAGAAGATATCTCAAAGCCTCTATGTTTTATTTTGGCATCTGAATAATATTGCCAATTAGGCATATCAATAGGTTTAAATCTTGATGAAAACCATTTCATGTCAAATAAAAAAGGATAGTAAGTTGCTCTTACTGTAAAAGATTGCCCATAGGCTCTTTTCATTTTTTTATTATGAATTAAACCAACAAAAGTTGGATTTAATATTGTAGATTGATGGTATCCATAACTTATAGAAAACAAATCCCAGCCCCAGCCATACATTTCTTCTCTTGGTTTTTCTATATAATCATTAAAATCATATCCTTTTTTATGTTTCTTCTCAGGTAAATAAGTATTTTTATTTTGTGAAAAAAGAAAAAAAGAGGGCAATAAAAAAATAAGAATAAGGATAACTTTTTTCATTGTTAAAAAGTTTAAATTGTTAATAAAAAGAATATACCACAAAAGTAAGCCTTTTCTAAAAGCAAAAATTCACATAAATATGTGAATTTATAAAAAATGTTAATTTAAGTTGCATTATAGTGTTGCTTTTTTGTATCTTTGCATTATAATAAGTAGTTAGTTGTATCTTAACAACATTTTATTATTTTCTAATATCTTTATTATCAGGCTAAAGCTAATTAAAAACTCAACACTTAAATTTAAAGACTAACTTAAAATGACTCTTACAGAAACAATAAGGCAAACAGACCAACTGAATGAACAAGAATTCCAAACTTTGTTTTTTCACATGTTGCAAACGGCAAATACAAAATATAATATGGCTTTCTTTTTGAATAGTTTTATGACAAATAGAAATTTATTGCATAAAAATGATTTTGAAAAAGAAAGTAATAAAAATTTATTAGAACAAAAAAACAAAAAATATAGTTGGTATGGTTGTTTGCAAAATGTAAACAAAAACTCAGTAGATTTACAAAAAACAGCTTTAAATTACAGATAAAAAAATATGTTTTTAACCGATACAAATATTTGGCTTGAATTGTTGCTTGGACAAGAGAAGGCTGAACAAACAGATAAGATGTTGCAGGAAATACCTTTGTGTAAGTTAGCTATTAGCGATTTTGCTTTGCATTCAATAGGAGTAATATTGGATAGAAACAATAAATATCAAGAGTTTAACGATTTTATTGAAGATATTATAATTACAGGCAAAACAAAATTAATTACATTGTCAGCTAAACAATTACAGAAGGTAACAATTTTATTGAAGAACACTGGTTTTGATTTTGACGATGCCTACCAAACAATTGTAATGCAAGAAAACAATTTACAACTTATTACTTTTGATAAGGATTTTGCAAAACAAAATATAAAAACTTACAATCCTATTGAAGCAATTGAATATTATAATGCAAACAGTTGAGTTGCAGGGATAAGATCATAGCTACCTTTATTAAAGCAGGTCTAAAATATCTTTGGTTTTTTGGATAAGGAGATGTTTTTTATTTACTCCAAACTTGGAAAATAAATTTTTGCAGTGGCTGTCTATTGTATTCCTGCTTCTACATAATTTGTTTGCTATTTGTTTGTAAGTTAGGTTTTTATGTATTAGTAATAATACTTCTTTTTCGGAGGGGGTAAGTATGTGTTTGTTTTTTTGTGTTAATTCTTCAATTTTTGCAAGCGTATCAAACACTTCGCTACTATGTGGTTGGCTTTTGCCTTCTAATATTTTTTGTATGGAATATTTTATGGCAAAATTACCATCGTTTTTAGAAACGATTGCATCAATATCTATTTCATGAAGTTTTTTTAAATAACCTCTATTATCGGCATAACTTGTGTAAATTATTATTTTTATTTCTGGTTTTATTATCTTTATTTTTCTGCTAAGTTCTATTCCATCTGTTTTATCATCATTTTTAAAAGAGATATCAACTATTGCAATATCAAAACTTTTATTTCTAATTATTTCAATTGCTTTTTCAGGACATTCTGCAACAGATATTTCTATTTCTGCAAATTTTTCTTTTAGTTCGTATTTTAAACCCGAAACTATTGTATCGTGGTCTTCTACAATTAATATGGACAAAGATTTAGAATTTTCCATTGGTGTTTATTTGAGTGAGTTATAGTTTATATATTTAGCAAAGCAGAAAAAAAAAGTTGTTTTTTTAATAACGAGTGAAATTATGATATGCAATTTATAATAGCTTTGCGAAACTTGCAACTTGCAACCTGTATTTTTTTATTTAAAAACAGGTAATTTTAAAGAAATAAAAGTTCCCTCTCCTTGTTTGCTATCTATTTTCATCTCTCCTTTTAATTCTTCTATTCTTTTGTGCATATTTTTAAGTCCATAACCATGTTGTTCTGTTTTTGTATCGAAGCCTTTTCCATTATCTTCAAAAGAAACAATTAATTTTTTTTGTTCTTTTATCATCTGAAAATTAATTAATGACGCAGCACTATGTTTTTTTATATTTGCTAATAATTCTTGCACCAGTTTGTATATTTGCAGTTTGTTGTTGTAATTTATTGTTTGCCACGTTATTGTTTGGTCAAAATAACTTTCTATCTTAAAATTACTTGTTTTTTCGTAAAAATCTCT
>JAOZQN010000465.1 GCA_029932195.1 Bacteroidales bacterium
GCATAATAATTATTCTCATTATTAGAACATGTATCACAGTTTGTCATAATACGATTAAAATAAAAAACAGAGTCGGTATCAATTATTTCTACCGAATCTATTTTTATTGTGTTGGTAATATAATCGGCGGTATCTATCTGAAAGTTATAAACACTTGATTTATTTACTGGTTGCCAATTTTGTGCAAAAAGATTTATGCTTAAAAAAAGCATCAAAATTATTAGTTGAAGTTTTTTCATGGTTTTGAGTTTTTTTATGTTAAAAGTGAATTAGTTTTTCCGATTTAAACGCCGACAGGTCTTGCAGACGCTTTCGGGTTTAGGCTACTCACGCAAGGTTAAACGCCGACAGGTCTTACAGACGCTTTCGGGTTTGGGCTACTCATGCAAGGTGCAGACGCTTTCGGGTTTGTCATAGGATGTAATTCACTTGCATATATTTGAAAAAACAAAATTAGTAATTTAATTTCAATTTTAATAAAAAACATGTTTTTTTATGGAATTTACATTCAATTTTTATCTTACTTACAAATACAAAAAATTATTAATTCACTTTTAAATTTAAAAATCATGAAAACTCAATTTTTATTAATCATTTTACTTAGTTTTAGTTCGGTATTTTATTTTGGAGATTATCCAGAAGTAAAAAACACATCAAAAACAATTACAGGAATAGTAACAGACACGGAAGGAGAACCAATAGCTTATGCTAGTATTTTTGTAAAAGAAAACTCTAAAATAAATACGTTAACAAACAAATTTGGAGAGTATAGTATTGAAGTTTCGGACGATTACAAAACTCTGGTATTTACAGGAATAGGCTACGAAGCAAAGGACGTGGAAATTACAGATACAAAAATTGATGTAACTTTAAAGAGGTTTAAAGAAGATATAGATATTCATTATGAAGAGGATACAGGAAAGCCAATAGAATTAATAATGGACGGAGATGTTGATGAAAGTGAAGTTATTTTATTTGATGATATATCAGTAGCTTATGATAAAACAGAGTCTGTGGTTTATGAAAAAGCTCCAATGTTTAGTTCTGTAAGAAGTGCTTTGTCTGGGAAAGTTGCAGGTGTTACAACAAAAAAACATTCATTTCTTGGAAAAACAACAACAACAGAAGCCTATGTATATGAGGAGGAAACAATAAAAGAAACTAAAGGAGAAAAGAGAAAAGATAAAGAATTCAAAAAAAAGAAAGATAAAAAAGAAAGCGGGCAACTTACGGCTGGTGAAATTAACGATTTTAGTAAATGGAATTTGTGGCAAGATATAACTGGTAATCAACTTGAAATATATAAAGACATGTGGGGATTTTATCCGTTGCAACGCTATAGTTTGCTTATTACCGACCAAGAAAAAAAGCCAATTATCAACTGTAAAATTCAATTATTGGATAAAAATAATAAAATAGTTTGGTCGTCAAGAACCGACAATACTGGCAAAGCGGAACTTTGGGCAAATATGTTCGACAGCACTTATACCGATACAGATGAGTTTGTTATAAGCATGAATTATTACGGCGAAATTCATTCAATTGATAATCCTACGCTTTTTCAGGACGGTTTAAACAAGTATGTTATAAAATCAAATTGTAATATTCCTGATGCTGTAGATATTGCCTTTGTTATTGATGCAACTGGTTCAATGGGAGACGAATTGTTATATTTGCAAGCAGAAATTGAAGACGTTGTAAAGGCAACTCAAAAGAAATTCAAAAAATTGGATATAAATCTTGGAAGTGTCTTTTATAGAGACCATAACGAAGAATATTTGACAGTAAAAAGTGATTTTGATTCTAAAATTAAAAATGCTGTAAAATTTATAGACGAACAAGAAGCACAAGCTGGTGGCGATTTCCCCGAAGCAGTAGAAGACGGTTTGGAAGTAGCTGTAAATGAGCTTAAATGGAGAGATAAAGCCAGAACACGAATTATTTTCCTTGTGCTTGATGCTCCTCCACATAACGAGCAGGAAACTGTTGAACGTTTACAAAAAATATCTCAAATAGCTTCGGAAAAAGGTATTAGAATTGTGCCAATTACTTGTAGCGGAATTGACAAAAGCACTGAATATCTGATGCGTTCGCTTGCTCTTGCAACAAACGGAACTTATGTTTTTCTTACCGATGATAGCGGAATTGGTGATTCTCACATAAAACCAACTACCGATAAATTTGAAGTAGAAATGCTTAACGAGTTACTTATCAGACTTTTAGACCAATACATAACTACTCCAGATTGCAAAAATAATATAGTTTATGATGACGACCAACTTACTGACACTACGTTTGTTATAACTCCAACAGACAACCCACAAGACACAAGTTTGGTTTCAAATCCAGATTCTACGGGAACAAAAACAGATGTTGATATTTATGATTATAGCGAAGGCATAAAATATTATCCAAATCCAACGCAAGGTCCTGTAAATATTGAAATTAAGGGTGATATAAAAGAACTTTATGTTGTAGATTATTCAGGTAAAATTCTGGAACGAAGAGAAATTTACAATAAAGAAAAAGTTATGCTTGACATTACTCAATATCCTGCTGGAATGTATTTTATAAAATTCCTAAATAAAGACAAATGGATGACTGGAAAAATAATTCTGGTGCATTAGTTAGGAAGGAGAATGGAGGGAGTTAGGAAGGAGGATATTTAGTCTCTTCTTAATCTTGAAATCGTTATTTTTTTGCATAATATGGCTACCCACGTAAAGTTGGACAAATTTTAAAATACTCAACACTTTCCAACGTGCTATTTTTATTGCCAAAAGCAATAAAAATAGGACTTGGAAACGTGTTGCCTTGATAGTCAAAGCTTTCCAACCTTACGTGGGTAGCCCATAATATTATTCAAAACTTCATAATTTCAAAACATTTCCAGCATAGGAAGGAGGAATTTAGGCTACTCACATAAAATAGGATTTTTTTACTCAACACTTACTAACGTCCCGCAGGGACTTAGTAACGTGTTGCCTTGATAACCAAAGCTTTCCAGTCTCATGTTTTTGCGATATTGAAATTAAGTTATAATTTAAAACTTTGTGGCTTACGTGGGTAGCCGAAGTTTAGAGTAAATATATTAAAAAAATGATACTATGATTTTTTGTTATAGTATCATTTTTTTGTAATTAAACTTTTTGCAACACAACTACCTGTTAATTATCATATTACAATTACAATAAAATCCATTATAATCAGAATAAAATAATAAAATTTGTCTTTTTGAATAAAATGCTTAGTTTTGTGGGCTTAGAATTATAAAAAAACATGAAATAAGTAATGAACCAATAACTTATTGCTGTTTTTTATTTATTTATTATAGCCCCAACCATGAAGAAAAAACATCTATTTTTTATTATTTTTGCAATTACAATTTTATTCACCTCTTGTAGTAAATCCGAGTCCTATTCCTTTTTTAGAAGTTATTTTCCAACCTCTTACCTAACAAGAAAAGGTGCAGAATTAGAAACAACAAGCCCTTCAGATAGGACATTTAAAGACCAAAATGGAGAAGAAATTGAATCGGCTTATTTTGCTCTTGTTGAAGGAGAATTTACAAATATTGGCGATAGTATTATTCAATACGGACATTGCTGGTCAACCACCAATCCAAATCCATACATAAATTCAAAAGATACCTCAACTTTTAGTAATTTAGGAGCTTTTGAAATGTCGGAAGATCTGACTTTTATTAGTAATATTGGAAATTTATTTCCCGAAACCCCTTTTTATGTTCGTTCCTACGTTATTACAAATAACTTGGACACAGGATACAATCAAAATGTACTTTGTGATACTACACTTGCTCCTATAAATGAATGGTTTGTAACAAGTTCTGTGAGTAATCATGTAAGGGAAGGATCAGTTAGTTTTACAATGGTTTCAACTATTGATAACAAAGAATACGGTTATGTAGGATTAGGGAAAGATGCAGCAGGTTGTTATGGAGATTTTTGGAGATATGACCCCGAAACAGAAAATTGGCAACAAATTGATGGAATAGGAGTAAAACGAGCTGAAGCTGTGGCATTATCAATAAATTACATAGATAGAAATGGGCAACCAGAAACAAAAGCATACGTGGGAACTGGCGAAGATCTTAGCGGAAATACTAAATACGACGACTGGTATGAATACAATGAATATACAAATGCGTGGGTACCAACAACTTCATATACTCATTTTCCAAAAGAAGATGGCATTTCAAAAGCAGTAGCATTTTCTATCGGAAACAAAGGATATGTTGGAACAGGCTCTTCTACCAACAATAATGCCATTCCTACTTTTTACGAATTTGACCCAGTTGCAGCCGACTCTATTGGAGGAAAACCTTGGAAAACAATAGCAAGTATAGGAAATAGCTCGGAATACCGAAGAGAGAATGCCGTAGCATTTGTTATTTCTGGACGTGCATTTGTTGGCACAGGTAATAATCTATCACAAGGAGTTACTAAGGAGTATTTTAACGATTTGTGGATGCTTATTCCAGAACAAGGACTTAGCAGTGCATATTGGATAAAAAGAGCAGATTTTCCCGTAGCAGCACGAACAGAAGCAGTTGGCTTTGGAATAGAACAACAAGGATATATTGGACTTGGATACGACGGCACAAATTTTATGCAAGATTTTTATAGATATGACCCTTACAATGATGTATGGTTTCAATGTGCTGATTATAAACAAGGTCCACATCTTACCAATGAGCATGTGCAAGCAGTAAAAAATGCAGTTGGTTTTGGTATAGGAGAAAAAGGGTTTGTTGGAACTGGTTATCATGGAGAAGAATACTATCCTAAATATTCAAACGAATTTTGGATTTATAGACCCTGGTAACAAAATGTTAAGTTTTTATTACTTAGTTTTTAGTTAGTTTTCGCCTAAGGGGTAA
>JAOZQN010000466.1 GCA_029932195.1 Bacteroidales bacterium
TTGTAGATTACTACCTGTTCCAAACCAAGACGTTTTTCAAAATATTCTTTCATAAGTTCGGCATCATTGTCTGCATAAGGTGCGTTAGGTAGATATTTATATTCCTCAATACCAATAATTAAGCCTACCGAGTTTTTAATTTTATTGTTTGTAGGTTCTACCATTGCAACATCAATATTGTTACCAATAGCTGCCGTAAATTTATTTGATTCAAATTCAAATACAGCTACTTCTTTGGCAATACTCTCAAAGTTAGCATCTATTTCTACAATTTCTGTGGCAGGTGGTTTTTGTCCAAATTCTATTGGTAATTGTTTATAATTTATACCTCCTTTGCCAATATCTTCTGTTAAAGTAAGAAATATTGGTAACTCTCCGTTTGCATCAACTCTTTTGTTTGGGCTTAATGTAAACCAAATTTCTTTTACCTCTCCAACCTTTAAATTTCCAATATTCTGTTTGTTATCTTCCATATAGATATTATCATCGGTAGAAGAAACAGACATTTTAACATTTTCGGCAATACCCGTTCCTGTGTTTTGAACAAATAGCTTTACTTTTACCATTTCGCCTTTTTGTAATTGTTTGTCGGCAATAATTGACATGGTGCCTTCGCCAGAATCAAAAATATCTAAGCCTGAAAATTTTAACTTTGGTTGCTGATACTCCAAAGTAGAAAGTCTTAGAAATGCTGGATCCATATCGTAACCAAAATGTTCGGTTACATCTATTTTTAGTTTGTGTTTGTTGGTGACAATATCAAAACGTGTTTTTATTGGTATTTCTACGGTAAAACTTTCGTTGGGTTCTATTCTTGCTATCTGAATATTATTATCACTAATAATCAAGTTCTTATCCATTAAATCATCACTTATTTTTACATTTAGCCCCTGTGCTTTTCCTTTTCCTTTGTTAGTTATTTTTATTTTTAAAATAGAACCTTCTTCACATTCCAAAACTCCATTTTTGTTGTTATCTGTATAACTTAATTCGGCAAATAAATTTGGTGGCACACTTCTTTTAAATTCTGCTGTAGTTATTTTTACTGTTTTCACATTACTTTTTATCTGCTGTGCTACAGCATTATTGAGAAAAAGAAATAGAACTAATACTGAAATAATTATTTTTGTTGGTTTCATAATGGGTTGTTTTTTAATTGTTTAATATATAATTAGATTTTAGTAAGTGCGTCCATTCTTGTGAGACAAACACGTTTCCAACTGCCGAAAAAAGCAGGTTGGAAAGTGTGTGGGTAAAAAGGTTTTTCGCTTAGAATGTTTTATTCTGCAAAAACCTCTATTTTATAGTCTTTATTTCCTCTGAAACATACTGCTATGGCTCGCCAATTTTTATAATCGCCTGTTAGATGTTTTTGGGCTTGTATTTTTACTTTTTCAAATTGAAGTTCAAATTCTGCTTCTGTTGCTTTTTTAGGGACTTGTTTTATTTCAAAAATATCGTGCAGTTCGTATTGAACTACTGCATTATGCAAAGATTTTAACATTATATCGGCTCTGCCAGTAGGAAAATTATACTCGGGCAATACTTCATAAATATTTTTTGTAAAAGTATTCCACAAAACATGATACAACAAACCATGATAAAAACTTTCGTTAGCATTTTTGAAAAAATCACCCGGAAATTTTTTAATTATTTTTTCAAAAAAGTTTTCTATTAAATTTTCAACATCACCAACTGATTGATAGCTTTGGATAATTTTGGAAATCTGAAATCCTGTGGGAGTAAAATTATTTATTTCTTTAAAATAATCAAGAGCCATATTATAGGTAACAATATTAGGAATCTTTAAATTGCTCCAAAAATTGCCATAAGTTAAAATTCCTGAATAATATAAACCTTCAATTATATAATCTCCGTTTTTATAGTTGTTCATCTTAAAACTAACATTTAAAGAGGAAGAAAAATTTAAGCCTTTATTTTCAGTAATTTCGTTAATAATTTCGTTGCGTCCTTCTGTATTATTGCCAAAAATAATGGCTATCTGGCGGTAATCTATTCGCAAATTATCGTCGATTAAAAAATCGGGATATTTATCATTTTCTATTAAATTTTTAAGAAAATAAAGCGTCATCGTTGGGTTAAATAAATGCTCGCCTTCTTTATTAAACTTATAACCGTCGTAGTATTGTTGCATAGTTCCTAATACTTCTGATTTATTGGTCTTTAAATCATAATCTTTGTAAATTGTATTAACCAAATTTTCTGTTTCGGGATAGGTAAAACCGAGCATATTTGTGTATTTTTTATTAAAAGTTATCCACTCGGAAATATTATATCCGCTGTTCATGTCGGCGATTGTAATTGGCAGTATTCCAGTAATATATACCTTATCTACTGATGTTGCTGTGCCAAATTTTACTATTTCAAAAAAGCCTCTGAAAAAACCACCACTTCGTAAAATATTGAGATATTCGTTTTCCTCTTCCGATGCGTATTGATAAAATATTGCCATAGCATTAGTTAGCGAATCGTATTCGTCTATAACAATAAATAATTTGCCGCCATAAGTTGCAATCAGATTTATTATATTTGCCAATGCTCCTGATGAATTATTATCATATTTTTTATTATAAAAATCTATAATGTCATCATTTAATTTTAACTCCTCTTTATAGTGGAGTAAAAAATTATAAATTACAGAATTATTATTTGAATTAAATTTTTCTTCTACAATATCTTTATCTTTTGTGGCATAGGCACGCAAGCCCGAAAAATTGAAGTTGATAAAAAAATATGTATTGTGTTTTTTGGTAGGATTTTGACCAATATAATAGTTCCCAAAAATTTGTTGAAATTTATGGGCATATTTTTTATCGTAATAACAACGGAGCATTTCTGTAAAAAGAGTTTTTCCGAAACGGCGAGGTCGCAAAAAAACGGGATAATCAACACTATCTATTTCCTCTATGTATTTTGTTTTATCTACAAAATAATAGTTTTCAGTTGCAATTTTTTCAAAATTGCTTACTCCATAAGGTATTTGCTTTTTCATGACTTGTGAATTTAATAATTCAGGAAATTTAATTTAACAAAGATAAAAATATTTTGTAAATAAAAAGTTTTTTTTTACAGACAAACACGTTTCCAACTGCCGAAAAAGGCAGGTTGGAAAGTGTGTGGGTTAAAATGTGTTTGTCTCTGTGTCCAAACCTGTCAGGTCTTAAAGACCTGACAGGTTTTATACTGCGTCCATTCTTGTGAGACAAACACGTTTCCAACTGCCGAAAAAGGCAGGTTGAAAAGTGTGTGGGTATTATTTTCGCCTTTGCCAAAGTGAAAAAACTTTGGCAAAGGTATGTTTTTTGTTGTAATTTTTATTGTGCCTTTTCGCCTTTGCCAAAGTTTTTTACTTTGGAAAAGTTGTAATACCGAGTTGTAATACCGACTCTTTTATACGTAGCCACAAATTAGTATTACAACTTTGCCAAAGTGAAAAAAACTTTGGCAAAGGTATGTTTTTTGTTGTGTATTTTACAAACCGAGACAAACACGTTTCCAACTGCCGAAAAAAGCAGGTTGGAAAGTGTGTGGGTAAAAAGGTTTTTCCACAACAAAAGAAACACCCAAACTTTCGAACTCCAAATACTTGCGAGCCTACTAATACAGGTGTTTTGTTTTTTTTTGACCCAAAACTAGGTGCAGGATATTTAATTTAGACTAATTTTTTACTCTACCTATTTTCGTAAAAATAAATATACTCTAATTAAATAGTATTGCACAAAGCGGAAACCTATATTGTTGTTATTGTTAGAAGGCGAATTGTTGTTGCGATTAGCAGATCGCAAATTGGAAGCACTGTTGTTCCAGCTACCGCCACGTTTAACTCGGTTAGACCCGCAGATAATTAAACACCCTTGGGAGCAAAGATAATTCTTTTTATTGAAAAAGTATCATAATTATAAAAAAAAGCATTATAACTGTTAAAAGTTTCTATTAGATTATCCTCTGTTATTCTTTTTTTATAAAATAAATATTCTTTTTCATTCATTCTTTTTTTTATCCTTTTTAGATTTTCTGATTTTATACGTATTGTTGATGGAAAGATACGAGTGCCAAGAAAACTTAATCCGTTGAGTTGTTGATTTAAAATTATGGCTTTTTCTTTTAAAGATAGATTTAGTTTGTATAGTATAAAATTTTCTAATTTGAGTAGAGCATCTTTTAATATTTCCTTGTTGTTATTAAAAATAACAAAATCGTCCATGTATCTAATGTAGTATTTACACTGTAGAGTGTGCTTTACAAAATAGTCTAATTCGTTTAAATATACATTTGCAAAAAATTGACTTGTAAGGTTGCCAATAGGTAAACCAATACTATTTACTCCTCCATTGCTTATTATTTTTGATATTAAGAATAACATCTTCTTATCCGATATTTTTTTTGATATAATTTCTACCAATATTTGCTGATTTATATTAGCGAAATACTTTTTAATGTCGTTTTTTAAAAACCATTTATTTTTGGCTAAATATTCTTGTGCTTTATAAACTGCCTTGATAGTCCCTTTGTTTTTGCGGGTAGCATAACTGTGGTTGATAAATATTTTTTCGTAAATTGGTTCGAGAATATTTACTATGGCATGATGCACAACACGGTCGACAAATGGAGCAACAGAAATAACACGTTGCTTTGGTTCGTAGATTGTAAAATAAGAATAGGGAGCGGGTTGATAGCTTCCTGACTTTATACTCTCGGAAAGCTCTATTAATTTGGGTTCGAGATTAAAAAAAAAATCGGTTGTTTCTGCTGTTTTTTTTGTGCCCCGTTGGGCTTTTTTGTATGCCAAAAGTAAGTTTTGAAAACTGTAAACCTTTGCAAATAAATTTTTATGTGTTTTCATTTTTTAGCCAGCCTCCTATCATTTTTCCATTTTT
>JAOZQN010000467.1 GCA_029932195.1 Bacteroidales bacterium
AAAAATATTTATAACGCTGAGTTTGGCAAAAAGAGGCTTTTCGGAGTGGACTCAAGATTAAAATAATTATTTATTGTTCATTATTCATAATTCATTAACATACATAGTGAAAGTATTAGAAATAATTTTATACGTTTTTTCTGGTGTTGCTGGCATCCAAATATTGTATTATTCAATATTTTTTATGCGAATTTTTGCAAAACGAAAAAAAGAAATCAAAACAGAGAAAATACCAGTTTCTGTTATTATAGCTGCAAGAAACGAAGCTGAAAATTTGCAAAAATTTTTACCAACAGTTCTTGAACAAAAATATGATAATTTTGAAGTTATTGTAGTAAACGATGCGTCTGATGACGGTTCGGAGCAGATATTGAAACAATTTCAGCGAAAATATAAAAATCTTTATGTTACAACTCTAAGTTTGGATAGTCAATTTTCGCACGGCAAAAAGCTTGCACAAACTCTTGGTATTAAGGCAGCTAAAAACGAATGGTTGCTTTTTACCGATGCAGATTGCATTATTGACAGCAATTTGTGGATTGAGAAGATGCAAAATAATTTTACCGAAAATACCGAAATAGTGCTTGGATATGGTGGTTATATTAAAAAAAGAGGTTTGTTAAATTTATTGATTCGTTACGACACTGTTTTTATTGCTATTCAATATCTTACATACGCCATGTCTGGCTTGCCATACATGGGAGTTGGCAGAAATATGGCATATCGTAAATCTACTTTTTTCAAAAATAAAGGTTTTGCCTCGCATTTAAAATTACTCTCTGGTTCCGATGATTTATTTGTTAACGAAAATGCTAACAAAAAAAACACAAAAATTGAAATTTCTAAGGAGAGTTTTACTCATTCTGTATCTAAAGAAACCTTTTCTGACTGGATTTTTCAGAAAAAAAGGCATTTTTCTACAGGAAACCATTATAAATTCAACCATAAATTTTTGCTCGCTTTAGAGGTTTTTAGCCGACAATTATTTTATATTCTTTTTATTATTCTTGCCATTTTTTGGAACGAACCAATAATTATTTTTTCGGTATTTGGGCTAAGAACTTTATTATATTCCGCAGTTATATTAAAAGCTTCGCATGTTTTTGGAGAAAAAGGACTCCTATTTATTGGTATTATTTTTGACTTCGTGCAACCTTTTGTTAATTTAATCATTCTTTTACTACAAAAACTATCCAAAAAGAAACGAAACAGATGGAAATAAAAATTAATTTAACCGACAAAGCAAAACGAGACTACTTATTGGTTACCAGAGCACAAAATGGTGAACAACAAGCATTCACCGAACTTCTGGATTGTTATAGAAATTCTATTTATTATATGATTTTAAAAATAATTAGAAACGAAACAGATGCAGAAGATCTTACTATTGAGGCATTTAGCAAGGCTTTTAAAAACATTGAATTTTACACACCAACTTATGCTTTTAGCACATGGTTATTTAAAATAGCATCTAATAATGCGATAGATTTTTTGAGAAAGAAAAAGACGGCAAAAAAAACTGTTTCTATTGATAAAGAATACGAAACAAGTGAAAATAAATATACACCAATATCCCTTGTTGCAGATGCTCCCGACCCAGAAGAACGGCTTATAAGCTCACAAACAAAGAAAAATTTGCACAAAATAATAGACAAGCTTCCCAACGATTATAGCATAATTGTTAATCTTAGATATATTCAAGAGATGTCTTACTCTAAAATCTCTGAGGAGTTAAAAATTCCACTCGGAACAGTAAAAGCACGTATCCACCGTTCACGAGATTTGCTTTCCGAAGTTTTAAATGACGACCTTTTTTAAAAAAAAAGAGTAAAAAAATTGATGGCGTAAATTAAAGAAGACTTTAGTGTAAATCCAAGCTCCAGCTTGGATATTTCGGAAAATCGGCGACAGAAATATTCTTATAATGTCTTAATTTTTAAAACATTAGTAAAACATCGTCATTATCCAAGCTGGAGCTTAGATTTGCATTTTACTCTAAAAATTGGTTAAGTAGTTATACAAAAGTTTCTTAACAATTATTTTTGATTAATTAATTTATTTTCAGGTGTCCACCAATCGTAAATCGTAAATTTAAAATTGTCAATCTACTTACTTCTTTACTATTCATTTTTATTTTTTAGAAAGTTGAAAGAAGCGGCTCACTTTGAAAAGTTGAGGAGGATAATGTAAAACATTTAGTTTCCTTTTTTTATATTTCTTAAAGCTATTATCCTTACTGTTTGTAAGTAAATCTATAATTTAAAAAAAACAAAGTTGTTTTAATTTGGAATTGTCAAAAAAAACGAGTAACTTTACGACCCGCACGGCTCACAATGATTTGTGCGATATAGCCAACTGCAAAAACGACAACAAACAAAAAAAAGAAGAAAACGAAAAAAATGAAAACAATAAATTGTTTTTATTTTTACGGTTTTGTTTTATCATTATAAAATTAACAATTAAAATAAAGACAAATGGAATTTAAAATTAATATTATTTCAGAAGACGAAGATTTTGCGTTAAAACAAGTAAAAAATCTTAAAAATTGGATTGAAAATGACGAAGAACTTGAAAACGTAAAAATAAAACAAGAACGACAAGAGTTGCAAGAAGACGATGCAGGTGGTGGTTTACTTGCTGTTTTAGGAATTGTTCTCGGTTCACCATTTGAACAAATTGCAAAAACTATTCAAGTTTGGATACAAGAAAAAACAAAAAGAACAACAAAAGAATTAAATTTAGAATTTGAACAAAAAGACGGAACTAAATTTAAAATAAATAGTAAAAACATTGGAAAAGACGAACATGAATTTGTGAATGAACTTGTAAACCGTTTCAAAGGAAACAAAAGTTATAACTATACAATTACAACGACGTAGATAAATGCCAAACACTGAAAAAATAAAACAATATTTAAACGAGCTTGAAAAAAGACGTATTATTAAGTTTGACGGTGAAAACTACGAACTTACACATGACAGTCTTGCTCAAAAAATTGCGGATAAAAGAACAACAGAAGAAAAAGCGATAATTGAAATACAAAAAATCATCCACAATTCTTATAATTCTTATTTAAAAACAAAAACATTACTTGATAAAAGACAACTTGATTATATTGCAAAATACGAAAACAACCCGAAACTTAAAATTGAAAATAATGAACGAAGATTTATAAAAATTAGTAAAAAAAATATAATAAAGCGACAAATAATTGCAGTTTCAAGTGTAATTATAATATTTGCAATTTTAAGTTTTGCAACTTTTTACTCTTTTATTCAAAAAAATATTGCCCTAAAAGAAAAAGAAAAAGTAGAAACACTATTTACTGAAAATAAACAAAAAGATAGCATTAATAGAATAGAGAAATATAAACGTTTTTTTAGCGAAGCTGTAAATATGCAAGAAAATGGACTTTTTAATGAAGCTATTAATAAATTTGAATTAGCAAAAGAATTCACTAATGATACAACAGATGTAATTGAACAAATTTCAAAAATAAAACTATTATCAGAAAATAAAGAAAAATTTGATAACCTGTTAAAAGAAGCAAAAGCGAAGTCTGGACAAGAAAAATTCTTTGAAGCTATCAATTTATACAAACAAGCAAAAGAGTTGAAAATAAATATAGAAATGATTAATAAGGAATTATTAGAAATGAAAAATATTATTGATACTAAAAAAGGAAATGCAAAAGTAAATGCAGATGTAACAAAATACAAACCTGAATTACACAAAAAATGGAAAGCCAAAGAAAATAATTATAATAATTTAAGCAATCAAATACAAAAAATTATTAATCAATAAATACCAAGATGAAAACAGCATTTATAATATTTTTATTATTTATTACAGCAACGGTTGTTGGACAGAGTTATGTAGATGAATTTGAAGAAGGCAAAATATTATTTAAAAACGGAAAGTATTATGAAGCATATTTGCGTTTTAACGCAGCTTATGTAATAAGTAGAAACGAAAAAAACACATCTTTTGCAAAAAAAAGTCTAAATTTTTCAAATCAAGCTTCATTAAAATTACATGAACAACAGAGAACAACTAATAATTTATTACAAATAAAACAAAACATCATTAATTCTTTTTATTTTTATGATAATAGGTTAGCACTTGCAGTTGATGATATTTACGGCGATTTAAAATACGGTTTTATAAATAAAAAAGGAGAAATAATAATTGATTTTAAATACGATAAAGCAACTTCTTTTGATAATAATACAGGTTGTGCAAAAGTAGAAAGAAACGGAAATGTATATTGGTTATCTGCATTAGGTAAAGAATATTCCTATAATAAAAATATTAACACATTACCCCAAATTATAAAAACAAATGAAGTTTTTTTGCACGAGAATGTAAATAAAAAAAACATTCAACTTGATAACTTTTTTATAGTTGCAGGAAGTAAAAAATTCAAATTTATCAATGCTAATAATGATTATGACAAAGAAATTACAAATGGTGTAGAACTTTATAATACAGGAAAATATTATGATGCTTTTTTGTGTTTTAACGCCGCAAGCGTTCTTGCTTCAAATGACAACAACGCATTAACTGCATTGTTAAGTGAACAACTAAAAGACACAGCAGTTTTTGAAATTAAACGTTTTTCAAATATTGCCGAAAACACTATTAAAACTTCTCAAAAAATCATTGATGCTTTTTATTTTTATAATGGAAAATTTGCTTTGGCATTTAAAGATGGAAAATACGGTTTTATAAATAAGCAAGGTAATACTGTTATTGAATATAAATATGATAATGCTATTTCATTTGACAGAGAAACAGGGTTGGCAAAAGTAGTAAGGAATAATCAAAAATTTCTTATTGCAGACCTCTAAAATCAGTGCTAAAAAAATGGACATCACTGTAACTGCCTTATTTT
>JAOZQN010000936.1 GCA_029932195.1 Bacteroidales bacterium
ATTTATTTCTGTTGCTTTTGCATCTAAAGAATTAGCAATTGCTTCAATATAAACCTTTTCAAGAGAAGATTGTCCAAAAAACATTTTTACTGCTTGACTTAATTTTACCTCCATCTTAATTTATTTAAAAAGTATTATTTTGATAATTTATGAAAATTTGAGTTTGCTAAATTGTGAAAAAAATAAGAATTATAAAAAAAAATGCTAATAAATTTAATTATTAGCTTATTATAGATCAAGCAAACAAGTTGTTGCTTATATAATTTTGTTATTTATTTTCGTTTTGAAATTATTTTTTTATTTTTTATGAAAAATTATTTTATTACTTTTACAAAGCAAAAAAGAAGGCTGTAATTAATCAATTAAACCAAAACATATTTATTTTAATTCTATGTATTGATCTGATACTTAAATAAATAATAAATGAAAAATCTCTTTTTTATAATATTAATTACTCTTTTTAGTTCCGCTATAAGTAATGCAAAATATGTTGTTTCTGGAATTGTTACCGACAACGAAGGCTACGAAATGGCTAATGTTTTGGTGAAATTAGAAGGAACATCTCTAACTGCAATAACAAATTTTGACGGATATTACTCTATTGAAATTCCTGATAGCTCTGGAGCATTAATCTTTTCCCAAAAAAGTTTTAGAACACAAAAAATAAAAATTACATCTACACAAATAAATGTAATAATGATATTTTCTGATATTTTAATTAAAACTCAGAACTCACAAAAATGGCATATTTCTCGAAAAACAATCGCAAATTGAATGTCAATTTTTATATATGGTGAAATTGTGTTTATAGCTGAATTTCAAGGTTTTGATTATGATAAAATCTTGAATTAATTAACATCTAGTTTGCGATTTAAAATTAAAAAAAAAGCTGTTTTGGTGAGTTCTGAAACTGTTTTTGTTGTTGGATATCGCATTAGACCTTATAAAAAGCACCTTTACCACGGACACATGTTCCAACAATCTTATGAAGACAAAAAACTACGGGACGGCTATAATAACGGAAAGAGTATAATCCAAATAAGAGCAGAAATGTTAAGTGAAAAAAGAAAATTAGTAAAAAAGAAAGTAATTCCTATTTTAAGGTTTCAAGAATATTGATTGGTTTTTAGAAAAAAACAATTATTTTCTAAATTGAAATTTTGGAAATTGATTAATTATATTTTCAAAACTAATAAATTCAATTACTAAAGTTTTTGCCTTCATTTTATATTGATTATCAATAATTTATAAAATT
>JAOZQN010000468.1 GCA_029932195.1 Bacteroidales bacterium
CTAAAAAAATGGTGAAAATTAAATCTGAAAAAATCATCATGTAGAGTAATTTTTTTCATATTAATTATTGAATTTAATAGTTAGTAGATTTTTTTATTGTTAGACTTAAATTTTTAATAATTTAAATCTTGAACTATTGTTTGTCCATAAAGCACTGTTACATTATTTGCTTCAACAGAATTATATTCAGTTCTAACAGTTGATGATACCCAATCCGTATCTACAAAATTCCATACTTTTCTATCATAAGTAAAATCATCTGTAATAATATCAACATTAACACCAGAAGCATTTGTAGGCACAGTAAAAGAATAATTTCCAGATGCGTCAACAGTTGTAGAATAAATTGTAAATTCTCCTGCTGGTGCTTGAGGATTAAGTTCTTGTAGTTCTATTTTTAGGAATACTTTTGTTCCTGATGGAGCCATTTCCATTGCTTCTGTTTCATCTACGGGGTGTTGTTGTGTTATATCAGCACGAATTTGTCCTGTTATAGTTCCTGTTAAAGAATCAGTTACAACTACTGGAGAAGCTTGTTCAATCTTCTGACAGCTACTAAAAATTGTTACAGCTACAAATGCTGTTAATACGAAAAGTGATAAAATTGTTTTTTTCATGATAGTTAAAATTTAAAAGTGTTAATAAATAAGAATGATAATTAATTTTTGTTAATTTAAAGAATACAATGATAACTATTAAATTAACTTTTAAAAAGATTTTTTTTTAATACGTTGTTTTTCTGTGAATAAATGTGATTAAAATGTGATTTTATGTAAAGATTATTGCCAATTACATTCTAATTCTACAATAATCTCTCCTGCTTCAATATATATATTATTGTAAGTTATTGTGTTACCATTAATTTGAATAAAATCACTAATTATTATATCCACTTCTCCCATATAATCAGGTCCGCTGTGTGGTGCAGCATTGCAAAATCCAGAATCATCGTCTAAAAATTCAAACTTATAAGTTTTATCTAAATAAAAAGACCATGGCGATAAAAAATCCCACCAACAAGTATTACTATCTCCTACATCACAAATTACAGAGTTTACGCTTAGGTCATCAAAAATTATAGTAGAATTTTCGTAAAGAACAAAATAAATATCTGGCATACCATACATCATATCCCAAGTAACTGCTCCATCTGGAGAATTAGGATGCTCAAGCAAAGTTATACGTGTAATAAAAGGCTCGCAAATACGCTGAATATCAAATGTTTGATAAAAAACACTTCCATTACTATCTTCTATTTCTAATTCAATAGTAAATAATTCTTGACATGGTGCATTGTCAGCAATATTAAAAGTTATTTCCCTACCTATTATCTGATTATATACAACATTTCCATATTCAACAGGAGTATTTTGTAAATTTAAAATATTATTATTTGAAGATGAAAACAGAACAGAAACATTTTCTGCCAAAGTAGGATTTGTATTAATTATAGCGATACTTAAAGTTATTGTTTCACCTTTTCCTATAAAACCGTCGGAATAACTTTCATTATCATAATCAGAAACTAATACATAATTAGAAAATTCTATATTAGGTAGGGCAATTATTTGAAACTGTTCACTCATAGAGAAAACACTATTTTCATTTATGCTTATTATTTTCACAGAATAATCATTTCCTATTTCAGTATCTTGCAGTAAGGTATAACTGTAATTTCCGTTATTCGGAGTTTCTGATGTAATAGTTTTTGTTAAAATATTATTTTTATATAATTCTATTTTCAGGTCTCCTTCTACATTTGAATCCCACGTAATATTTTCGGTGTTTCCAACAACCCATTCATTAGTGTTGTTTGGAGATGTTATTGTTATGTAATCTCCTGAACCTTCTTCTGATATAGAAAAGTATTCACTTTTTGTCTGAATTTTAGAATTTTCAATATTACTTATTAATATTTGATAATCAGAACCATTTTCTAATTCTATTGGTAAATTCCAAAAATAAAAACCTTCGTTTTCTACATTATCCGCAATTACTTTTAAAGAACTATTATTTTTCAAAAGTTCTATTCTTATATTGCCTTCAAATGGAGAGGTCCATGATATTTTTTGAATTGTTCCTTTTTGCCAAACAGAAGTATTTGAGGGGGAACTTATCTCAAAACCTTTTGGAGTTTTAAAATTTTTATTTTCACCATATATAATTTCACCATTTTTAATGGCATACATTCTCACCCAGTAATGTGTGTCATAAGTAAAATCGGTTATGTAATATTTTTTTATTTCTGCCTGAATGTCTGCAACATTTTCATATTTCACATTATCTATTGTAGGATTTTCATGTTCTGCCCAACAAAATCCCCATTTATCAATTTTATTTTCGCCAATATCTACTATTGTTCCTTGCACAAAAATAGATGTATCAGAAATATCAAGGATAGAATCTGTTGTTATAAATACTTCTCTAATTGGTTTTTCCTTATTGCAAGAGAGTGTAAATATTATCAAAAATACAATTGCAATAGATATATAGTTCTTTTTCATTTTAGTCTTCTTTAAAATAAAATAAATCTGTTGGAGCACCTCGTTCCCATGGAACTTGTTTGCTGTTAGATTTTTCAATTACTTTTATTCGTGTTTTTAAAAGCACATCTCTAAATTCCATATTTGGAGTTCTTATGTATTTTATTAATTCACCCGTAAAAAGTCCATTTTCATTTTTGCCATCAGAAGCCGTTTTTCCTATTCCTGTAGAATAAACAGTAATAGAACCAGCAAATCCTTCTTGGTCTGCAAAGCCAGTAGGTTCTTCTTCTGTGTTGTTTATATTTCGTGTTACAATATAGGGGTCGTTTCTGCAAGCATCTAAAATAATTATATTTATTTCTGCATTTGCAGACTCCATAGAATTAAATACTTCTTGTAAAGTTAGCATAGTTTCGTTCTCTAGGAGGTCATAACCAATTGGTAACAAGTAATTTTCACCATCTTTTTCTACTCCATGACCTGCATAATAAAATATACCAACATCGTAGTTTTTTAGAGAATCGGTAAAAGTTTTTAACGCTAATTTAAAAACTTCTGGGTAGATGTTTTTATGTTTCATCACTATAAAATTTGATGCTTTTAAAGCAATTTCCATAGAATCAGCATCGTTTGTAGCATTTTTTAGTGGAGATTCTAAATACTCTGAATTGCCAACAACTAAGGCTAATCTTTTTTGATATAAAAAAGTATATGCTTCTTCTACTATCTCATTTTCTTCATTTTGAGCTATTATTTTAATTGTATTTAAACCTCTTTCTATGATAATTTCTAATTCAAAAAAAGATATTTGTTTTTTAGTTGTTAATTTTTTAGAAGGATTATTGATTAATTTATCGTTATGATAAATTCTAAAATCTGTTATTTTGGAAACTGAAAATACCTCTAAATCTATTTTTAAATTTGGGACAAAGATTAAATTTCGCTTATCTTTATTTTTATTATCCCATTTTACAGATAAGTTTTCACTATTATTTATTTTTATTTTAACTATATTTGATTCAAATTCCTGTGCAGAAGTATTAGAATAAATTAATTGTAAGAAAATAAATCCTATTAGGTAAGAAATTAGGTAAGAATATTTCATTTTAAAAATAATATTTAAGAGATAAAGAAGGTGCTTTAACATAAGTATCGTAAGAAAAATCTAATTTATATTTATAAAAAAAGGAGTATCTTTTTTGCCCTTTTTTCTTATAATAATTTAACATAAACAAGGAAGAAGCTAAATTTAACGACCAGATACCAACTGCAACTCCTGTAAATAAATTTGAAGTTTTGTATTCACTAATACTTTTGGCAAAATAATTATTTCGTTGTTCTATATTTGGCTCAGTTAAATATAAATTATAGGTGTTCTTATATTTATAATCATAATAAAATGCTCCAAAAACAGAAGCATAGGCAACAATTCCAATAGAAAAATAATATTTATTATAATTAAATTTATATTTCCCCAAGCCTGGAAAAATAAGAGAATTAAGTGTAATATTAGTAATATTTGCGTTTGTATATAAATAATCTCCAAATACTTGGGCACTTATTTCACTATTTATATAAATATTATTTTCTTTTAAGTTACAAGTAATCACATTTCCTTGATGTTTAGATACTCCTTTCCCAACGTCACCGCTTAATTTCGTTATTGTTAAAATCTCATCATTTGCATCTTTTAATTCGAGCCAGATATTAAATTTATCATTTTTTTCAGCATTTAGAATTAAATAAGTTACAATTAGTTCTTCTTTTTGATATTTAACATCAGATATTTTTATTTGCACTTTATCTTGGGCAAATAAGGATATTTGAAATAAAAAAACAAAAAAAACAGACATTACAAATTTACTTTTTTTTTTTTTCATAAATACTCAAATTATTTTTTCTTCTATTTTTCCATTAAAATTACTCATTGTATTTCTTATACCCGCTGTGGCAAAAGAGTTTACTGCTTCACTCATAGTTTTTATACGATAATGTAAATCTATTTCTTCTTGCTCTGTCCATTCTCCAAGCACATAATCTGATTGTTTGCCACGAGAAAAACTGCTACCTACACCAAATCTCATTCGAGGGAAATTGCAATTCCCGAGTGTTTGGCAAATATGCGACAGCCCATTATGCCCTCCATGACTACCTTTTGCCTTCATTCTTATTGTGCCAAAATCTAAATTTAAGTCGTCCACTATTGTGAGAGAGTTTTCTACAGGTATTTTTTCTTTTTGCAACCAATAATTAACAGCCTTTCCACTTAAATTCATATAAGTAGTTGGTTTTATCATAATTATTGTGCGTCCTTTAAAACGGTATTTTGTTACAAAAGCATATCTGTCCTGTTCAAAAACAACATTGGACGCTTTAGC
>JAOZQN010000469.1 GCA_029932195.1 Bacteroidales bacterium
TTTTTTTTTAATTTTTTATCTTTTTTTTGATACTGGCTGTGTAGTTACAAAAATAAAAGGACTAACACCATCTATTACCTGTTTTTCAAATGACGGTAATTTTTTTGTGCATAGCAATGATGGTATAATAAATATTTATAGAATTGAGAACAAAAAGTTTACATTAATTAAAACATTAAATCATAAAGGAAATGTCAATTCAATTGAATTTTCCAACGATAGTAAATATTTAGCTATAGGCGATGGACAGCTTCCTACAATTTACAGTGTAAGTAATAATAATTTTTCAATATTATATGAAGATAAAATATCAGGAACAAGTTGTTATTATCTTAAATTTACTTCCAATAGTAAATATTTTATAAAAGATATTATTGGAAAAAAAAATATTTATTCAATAGGCTCACCAATTCCACTATTCCCTCCAATACTTGCAGTCTCTGATATTACAATAAATGATAATAATAATAATAATATTTTTGAAGCTTTAGAAATAGGAAGCATCAACTTTGTAATAACTAACAAAGGAAAAGGTGACGCTTATAATTTTTTAATTTCTCCGAGTGTTACAAATACAAATGGAGTTGTTTTTTCAGATGAACAATTAATAGATAAAATTGAAAGTAAAAAAAGTGTTAATATTTCAATACCTATTTCTACTTCAATTGATTTAACTACAGGAACAGCAGAATTAAAAATTAGCTTTTCAGAAGCAAACAACTTTGAGCCACATCCATTAAAATTAAATATCAAACTTGCTTCGTTACCAGAACCTATGATAGTTGTAACAAATTATACAATAAACAATGCAATAAAAGGTCAAGAAGTGAAAATTAAAATTGAAGTTGCAAATACAGGGGTAAGTATAGCAAAGGATGTCAAATTAAATACTATTTTACCAGAAAATATTTTTGCCACAACAGATTATTTATATAATCTTGGAGATATGCAAGCAGGAAAAACACAAGTTGTAGATTTTGGTTTTGTTGCTAATAGTAAATTCAAAGAAGATAAAATCAATTTAGAAATTGTTTTGTCAGAAGAATATGGTAAATTCTCAGAAAATAAAACTATTGAAGTAGTCTTAATTGATGATAATACAAATATAATTGACAATTTGCCACCTGAAATTACAATTATATATCCAAGTATTTCTCGTGGTTTTAAGCCTATTGAAAAAAATAAACAAATAACAATTACAGGAAAAGTAACTGATGAGAGTGGCATATTTGAAATATTAATAAATGGAGAACCTGCAAGTGTTGATACACAAGGAAACTTTTCAAAAACTGTTCTACTTGCATACGGAGATAATTCTTTTACTATTACTGCAACAGATGTAAAACAAAATACATCGACAAAAAAAATTATAATTCACAGAGCAGATGAAAATAATGTTAATGATGATGATTTTGAAATAGGTAATTATTATGCTTTAATTATTGGAGTTAGTGATTACAGAGACCCTAAAATACCCGACCTTGACAATAGACCAACAGAAGATGCAAAAGCATTAAAAAATACTTTGACAAATTATTACACTTTTGAAGAAGAAAATATTAAATTCCTCGAAGATCCAACAAGACGACAAATAATTAGGGCTTTTAATGAATTTGAGACAAGAATAACTGAAAAAGATAACTTTTTAATATTTTATGCAGGTCATGGAGATTATGAAGAAAATAATGATAAAGGTTATTGGATACCTTCTGATGCCGAATATGGTTATACAGATGGATTAATTTATAATAGCACATTGGTAGATGAAATAGATAAAATTAATTCAAAACACACGTTGTTAATATCTGATGCGTGTTTTAGTGGAAGTATTTTTAAAACAAGAGCTTTGCCAAAAGATGCAAATGTTGCATATCAAAAAAAATACGAACTTAAAAGTCGTAATGCAATAACAAGCGGAACACTTAAAACAGTGCCAAATGAAAGTATTTTCTTCTTTCATCTGAATGAAAATTTAAAAAATAACAAAGCAAAATATATGTCAGCGTCAGAATTATTTAGTAAAATTGAAATACCAGTTGGTAGTAATAGCCCAAATACACCACAGTTTGGTGATATTCAAAATGTAGGACATGAAGGTGGAGATTTTATCTTTATTAGAAGAAAATAAAAAAATGTAAGCAACTTCTTTTTTTATGAATTAGCTAACTGAATGATTTGCGGTTTGATTGTCTGACCGAACCGACTAAAATATTTTTTTCGCTACGCTCAAAAATATTTTAGTCAGTTCAGTCTGCCATTTAAAAATTGAAGAAAAAATGATTTCAGTAACGGATTGATTGAAAAGAATATGCTTAACATTTGCTTTGATGTCAATATTTTGTGTGGGTGGTGGTGAGTTTTTTCGCTACGCTCAAAACCCACCACCACCCACACAAAATATCGACACAAGAGCAGTTACCGATAAGGGCAATTAAAAAAAACTACAATAATAAGATTATACGATAAAATAATTTAATTTTGCATATTACAAAATTTTAAATAATCAATAATGATACGTCTAAAAAGTATAAATATTAAGGGCTTTAAAGACCCAACATACGAGAAAAATTTAGTTTTTTCAACAGAACCAATTAGTGTAATTTATGGTGAAAATGGTTCAGGTAAAACAACTTTATTAAAAATATTATTTGCTGTTCTTAGTAAAGATAGTAAAATTTTACAGCATGAAAATGTTCAAAAAGTTACAATAAACTATCATAATGGCAAAACTGAAAAAAAAATAACTATTAAACGAGATGCAGACAATAATATAGACTGGGGTGATAACTTAGAACTTTTTAATACTAGTTCTGTCCTTTTTGGTGTCCACAGAGGAGTTATTCCAGAGCCGAGTATCAATTCGCATATAGACAAAAACAGATTGTTTATGCTAATAGAGGAACTTACTCAAATTCTTAGAAACCCAAAATACAGAGTATCTACCCGATATTCTGATGAAATTATGTATTTGAAAGAAAAAATGTTAAGGCGACATAGTAAAATTGACTTCAACGAGTTATTTCACTTAATTGAAAAAATTAAGCTTCGTCCAGAATTACGTCATAACATCGAAATATCAGAGCGGATTAATTTAATTAGCAAAGAAATTGAATATTTTGCTTTTAATAAAACTTATCAAAATGAAAAGAGTAGTTTTCTAAGAAAACTCAATAGTCAAGCACATTTGTCAACTGATTTTGTTAAAATTAAAGACATTCAAAATGCAATTATAACAGAATATAATAAGGGTCAAACTATTATTTCAAGAAAAATTCAGAGTGCGTTCTTTGAAACAATTCAAAAAGCTGTTGAAATAGATGAAAAAGATGAGGATTTTTTACTTCCAGATAATTTTGAAGAACGAATTGAAACAAATAAAGACTTTATATTAAAAGCAATACCAAAAGAGAATTCATCTTTAACAAAACGAATTCAAAAATACCTAAAAACAAAAGATAGTAAATTAACGGAAAATAGTAAGATTTTCAGGTCAATGCTTCTAAATATTATAGAAAGTGCAGAAGAGCCAAATCCTACATTAGAGGCGATTAGCAAATTAATAGATATATTTAATGAACATTTATATGATGGAAAAAAGTTAATCGTTGATGAAGAAAAAGCATATATTATATTAAAAAATAAGAAATTTCACGAATTAAGCGAACTTTCAAGCGGAGAAAGAAATTTATTAAGTATTCTTACTTTATTCCTTATCATAGGTAATGAGCGTATTTTTTTAATGATAGACGAACCTGAGATTTCCTTTAATATGAAATGGCAAAGGGATTTTCTTCCATTATTAAGCCGTTTAAACTCAAAAGCTCAGATTATTGTGGCTTCACATAGCCCATCAATAGCACATAATAATTCTAAATATTTAATCGAACTGAAATGAAATATGATTTATACGAATTGTTAGATATAGCAATACGAACAAATACACCTTTCGTTTTAGTTGAAGGAAAAGACGACCCGCAGGTTTATTACCGTGTAGCTATAAAAGCAAATAAAAAAGTTGATATTTATCCAATTAACACAATTGAAGAATATGCGTCAGGGTGTGACAATGTAATAAAAGCATTAAATAGATTGCAACCAAAATTTGATGAAAGAGATGAAAACATACACAGAATATTAGGTATCATTGATAGAGATGTTAGACCATATCGCTCTTTGACAACAGGTGAAATTGATTTTAGAACACTAAAAGGATTATTTGTGTTGAAATATTATTCAATTGAAACATATTTTGCTACAAAAAATAATCTAAAAAAGGTAATTGAAAAATTAACTTATGCCACACAAGATATAATAAGTGAAGAAGTATTATTTAAAGCAGAAGAAAGGTTTAATGAAATTAGCAATGAATTGTATTTCATATCATTAGAAGCTCTGAAAAATTCTTGTTTAATAGGATATTCTTCTATTGTTGGATATGATGATGACAATATAAAAGAAGTAGGTCGCAGAAAGTATATTTTTGGAGAGTTAAAATCAAAAGAAAATGAATTGAACCTTTTTGCGAATGAAAAAAATATAAATGACACTGATTTGAAACTAATATGCAAAGGAAAGTGGTATTTATATAATTATTTGAGAGAGACAAATAAGCAGATAAAAAAAATGTCTGAAATGTGTAAGAATGCAGAAATAACGCAATGTAAATCATGTAAAGTTGAGAATTATGAGGACTGCAACTATAAGTATAAAGGAGGCTATCAAATAAGTGGAATTTATAATGATATTTTTGAGTATATTGATGAGATTGAATGTCAAGATATTATTCAAAGAATGACTGTATTACAATAACTAAGCCCTTATCATTTGCTTGGTTGTCAGTGGTTTTGTGGTGTTTTT
>JAOZQN010000470.1 GCA_029932195.1 Bacteroidales bacterium
ACACATCAAAAAAACACCACAAAACCACTGACAACCAAGCAAATGATATAGCCTTTTTTTTTTTCATCACAGCGACAATTCATTCTAATAATCTTATTAATTTATGAATATCAATTTGTCGTTTTGTGCCGTCATCTGTTATTAGCGATTTTAAAATATTCCAAGTTGTGCCATCTTTGTCAAATTCTTTTTCTATTCCTGTTATTTGCTCGTCTAAAAAATCTATTAATATATCATCTAATTTGCCGACTTTGTTTATTAGTTGCAAATCAAAAATACTAAAATCATTTTCTTTTTTTGCCTGCGAATAAAGTTTATCAAGATAAACCTGTAAATATGGTAAATCTATGCCTTTTTTGTCTGAAATATTTTCTATTATTCTCTTAGGAATTTCTTTTGATTGTAGTTTTATCTTTCCTTTTTCTGCTATTTTTTTTATTACGTCTGTTAAAATTGCTTTTCGCATTCTTTCAAGTCGCAAACGATTGTTAAAAATTATTGGAATTTCCTTTTCAAATTTATCAAGATATGCTAAATACTCTTCTCGTAAAATTAAAATTATTTTTACGTTTACATTTGAGTTTAATAAATCTGCAAGTAAATTAATAAATTCTTCCTGCTCGTCTGTTTTTCCTGAAATAAATAGTTCTTCAAATTGGTCAAAAATTAATGTTACTTGTGTAAAATAATCTAAGTATAAGCTATTTATGGCATCTGTAATATTTGCTTTTGGGTGTATTAAAGTATCGGCTTTTTGATTAATTGAATTTCTTAATGATTTTATAATGTTATTTCCACGTCTCACAAATAAGGGCAACCAATCTTCGTTTGCATACATATTTGCTAATCCGCATTGCACAAGACTTGTTTTACCTGTGCCAGACAAACCATAAAGCAAAGTAAGATTTGATTGTTTTACTTTGTCATGTATTTCTTTGCTTTCTTTATCCCTGCCAAAAAAAATATTTTTATCTTCTTTTGTGTAGGCATCAAGAAATTTTATTGGTTTTTGGTTCATAATACTGATGTTTCAAAAAGTTGTAAGTTTTCTGAATAAGTTAAAGGTTCAATCTCTTCATAAACTTTTTTTGTTTTACCATTTTTTATATTTTGATATAAATATTTTCCTTGTTTCGTTTTGCCTGCATACATGAAAATATCAGGTAAAAGGGCATTTTTATTTTCGTCTGTTTCAAAAGCATTTTCATCAATCATAAGTGGCCAAAGATTTATGTAATTTTTTATCGGTTCAGTTGTGTTTTTGATAAATAAAATTGATTGACTGTTTGTTGCTTCCATTTGGTCAGTGAAAATATTTTGCAAATTAAAACCTATTTCTTTCCAATTTTCGTATTGTGTAGGATTGTTTGATTTTAAAAGACTTATTGCGTGATTGTATTTTTTGTTTTCATATTTACGATACCGCAATCGTATATCTTTTATTGATAATAATTTATAGTTTACAATAAAACCAATTATTTCAAGTAAAATAAGAACGTTTTTTTTGAGTAATTCTATATTTTTATCTTCTTGTTTTAAAATAGATTGAATTTGTTTTATTACTTTTTCTATACTTGAAAAATCAAATTCCGAAATAAATAAATCTAATTTATTCTTTTGCAAATCTTTAATTATTATACTTAATAATTGAAAATAAAAACAGTTATCTGGTTCATCAAAATTTAAAATTAACGTATTATATTCATTGCTAAGTTTTAGTTTATTTTGCTTGCGATATTCTTCGTATTGTGCTAAAAAAACAAAAGAAATAAATTGAATAATCTTTTCGTGTAAAACAATATAATTTTGAGCTTTTGTATCTTTCTTGAATAATTTACTCAAATAATACGCAATAGGATAGGGTATATTATTTAATAAATGTTGTTTAAGCTCGTTTACAACTTGTGAACTACCTGATTTTATTGTCAATTCTACTTGTTTTTGTAAATTAGTATTGTTTTTAGATATGTTTTTTATTAAATTTATCCATTGATTATCAAAACTTTCTGTATGTTCATTAAAATTGTTTTTTACAGCAATAAGATTTTCTATTTCATTTTGTGTTGATATTTTGGGAATAGGGTAATTTTTATTTCCTAAGTTTTGTTTCAAATTTTGGAATACTTCTCGCCATGTTATTTCTGGTTTATCGTTATCAATACCATTTTTTAGAATATTTATTAATTCGTTTGTAAATGCAGAGTAATCAGCATCAACAGGATATTTTGTTGTTCTGTTTTTGGCAGACGAAGCCATTAATAAATAGTTTCTTGCATTAAAATTTTCAAATGCTTTTTCGCTGAAACAACTGTCTATAATTAAAATAATATTTAGATTTTTCTTTTTTGAAAATGCTTTGTTTAAGTCTGAAATATCAAGTCCGTCTATATCAATATTAACCACAGTAGAATTTGAAAGTGCAAGATAATGATTGCTTTCATCGTCTAAAATCCCATGTCCTGCATAATAAATAATCAAGTTCTTAATATCATCTTTTTGTGTAATTTCTCGTAGTTCTTTTATTACGTCTTTGTCATTATCAGGGTTTGTTTTTGTTGTTATATTTTCTTTTGGCAAAAGCATAATATTTTTAAAAACTTTATGTAATGCCACAACATTTGACCAAGCTTGCGGTAATTCGTGCAAACTTTTGTCTTTTGTATATTCGTTAACAGCTATTAAATATGCATGTGTGTTGTTATTCTTCATGAAAAGGCATGTTTTGGTAGAGTATATAAACTTTATTTCTATAAATATTAGAATCCACAATTACACTATATCTATATTCACAATCTATACAGGTTTCATTTTTTTGCATCATTTTTATTATAATTTGAGGAATAAATAAATCTACATCTGTAATATAATTAAAGTTTTTGTTAATAATATCAATGTTATTTTCATAAAAAAAATCATGTTGAAACGTTTTTTTAGCATTTTTAAAAAATACATTGTTATAGTATCTAATATTTGTATGGACAATAATATAGATAATTGAAGCACTATCAGTATTTGAATAGTGTTCAGACATATATGGTTCTGAAAAAAAATTGTAATATAAACTATCAATTTTTAAATCAAAATGTGGAATTTTATTGTTTGTAGTCCAAATTTGCTCCCAACGATTTTGATAGCTAAACAAATAGTATAAATAATCAGTTTTATTTCTAATACGATAAAGTTTTTTGATATTATTAGATAACTCAATGCGTTCCGTAATGTCAAGCGAATCATACTTATCAAAAGGTAATAAAATTTTTATTTCAATAGAATCTAACTGGTATTTTAAAGCATAATATTGATTTTCTATTTTCGTGTATTCCTTTATTATCGAATCAGCTATTGTTAGTTTTGCTGTTTTCAAAGGAAAAATAAAATCATCAAATTCTTTTCTTTTATTATTAATATTAATATTGTTAAGAGTATTTATTGCAGTTTCATAATCTTTGCGGTATTTTGTAGTATCTTTGTATATAGGGAAAAAATGAAAAGTGTAATTATTTTTGTCTGTAATATAAAAAGTTCTTGTAACATTTTTATATTGCTGCATATTTGTTAATTGTATAGTAATATAATTATCCTTATTAGATATTTGACAAGTTAGATTTGAGTTTTCTGATGTGATTGGATTCCTTTTGTGTGGATTTATTGTAACTATGCCATTATCAAGGTAATTGGGCACAAAACGTCCATGAGAATTAAAATGATACACATTATCATCAAAATTAACCCCGTGTATAAATATTTGTATATTGATTTCAGTTTTGCCAAATTTTAAGTTCTCAAATATTTTAAAAGCTCTTTTCTTTTTTATATTAGAATTATTAATCGTAGTATCTTTAATATATCTTTTA
Source organism: Bacteroidales bacterium (assembly GCA_029932195.1). Lineage (GTDB taxonomy): Bacteria > Bacteroidota > Bacteroidia > Bacteroidales > JAOZQN01 > JAOZQN01. The sequence continues at coordinate 3,855 of JAOZQN010000470.1, forward strand.
AACGGATTTTTATTTGTCCATTCTGTATCTCCACCTGTGATTATTGTTACATTTTCTAAACTATCATTTATTGGTGCATAATTTGTAATTTTATTATTTCCTTCAAGTCTAATAATTTTTACGTTTTTCATAAAAATGCTAATAGGTGCAAAATTTTTTATATCATTATTAGCAAGATTAACTATTTCTACATTTTCAATATCTATTTTGATTGGGGCATAATTCTTTATATTGTTATTTCCCATTTTCAAAATTCTCACATTTTTCATTTTATTTTTAATAGGTGCTAAATTGTATATTTTATTATGAGAAAAATCAAAATATATAACATTTTCAAGACTGTTTTTTATAGGGGCAAGACTTATAATTTCATTATGTGAAATATCTAAAAAAATTAATTTTTTAAGTTTTTTAATGTTTTTAGGAATTTCAGACCAGTCATTATCAGATAAGTCTAAATGCTTTAATTTTTTAAGTTTACCAATTTTGTCTGGCAGAAAAATTAAATTGTTATTTTCTAAATTAAGAAATATTAATTCCGTCAGGTTTTTGATACTTTCTGGTATTTCTGTTAGTTTATTGTATGACAAATCTAATTTTCTTAAATTAATTAGTTCGCCTATTTCAAAAGGTATTGCGGTTAAGTTGTTGTTTTTTGCATTAAAATATTTTAAATCTGATAACATTTTAATATCGCTTGGCAAACTATCTAAATAATTATTACTAATATCTAATATTTTTAGATTTGTTAAGTTTGAAAAATTACTTGGAAGTCTTTTTAACTGTGTATTATTAAGAAAAAGTATTTCTAATTGTGTGTTTTTTGCTATTTCAATAGGTATGTATTTCAATTCTTTATGACTTAAATCTATTGCAGTTGTGCTTTCTGTTAGCTCGTGCAATTCTTCTGCAAATAAATATTCTTTACCATTTGTGTCAATACAGACCTCTAAAATAAGTAATCAAGATTAAAGCAAAATGCCTGGTTATCAA
>JAOZQN010000937.1 GCA_029932195.1 Bacteroidales bacterium
GCCTACGGCATTTGATACAATTTGTTATTACATCACAATATTTGGCTGTAAACCGGTTAAAATTCAATTTGTTATTTTACATTCAACTTTTGTTCAATTTCTTTTAAACATTCAATTCGTTCTTTACAAATAATTTTTGTCAAGTCAAGTAGTTTTTTTGTTTCTTTGTCCCAATAGTCTAATTGTTCTTTGGTTACTGGGAATTCCTTTTCACTTCGGTAACGACCTCCAATATATGCAAAATTCAAATAATCGAACAGTTCTTGTTCTTGTTCTGTTTCATACGGCAAAGCGTCTTCTAATCGCCTGTTAAATTGCAATATCCTATCTCGTAATTCTTTCAAATTATGTTCGTAAGGATTGTGTGTAAAAACCATTTCTATGGCTGTATAACACATTTCTGCAACTTGTTGAAGCATGAAAGAAGCTTCTTGAAAATATTTTTTTTCAATATTAAATTCTGCATTTTCAGAAAAACGGCTTGCACTCCTAAACCATTTTTCAAAATCATCTTCTGCAATCTCTCTTCTTTGTATTGATGTTAGTTTTTGAGAATGAGCCAATTCATGCTTTCCTGAATTATATAATATTTTCCCTTCTCGTTTGATGTCTGTGAAAAAGTATTGTTTCTCTTCTAAGTTGCTGTTTACAAACTCAATGTCCTCTATTATCAACTGCACTGCTATTCCTATATCTTCAAATATTTTTCTGGTTTTTGAGTGTAATTCTTTTTTTGCTTTTGAATTTTCAGTTATTGCTAAAATATCATAATCACTTTTTTTTTCCTTTGGTTTTGCCTCTTTTTCCCTTGTAATCTCCACGTGCATAAGAACCAAACAGTATTATAATTTCTGCTTTTTGTGTTCCTGTTATTCGTTCAGTTACGGTTTCAAGTTCCCTGATTTTATTCTTAGGCAAATGAGATAATATTTCTGTCAATTTTTCCACTTAATTTATTATTTGACTAATTGTTGCTTTATATTTTGTTAAATTTCATAGTTGTAATCAATTGTTCCTATGATGCTTGTTCTGAATATAGCAATGGCATTACTACACATATTTAGGAAGATGTTCTACTGCAATTGTTGATTTTACTAAATACATTTTCATAATTTAATATTTTTAAAATTTAAGTTATTTATGATTAGACTTTGGACATAAATAATTTTGAATTAACAATTTAAAAATATAAATTTGAAAAAAATATGATAAAATACTAACTTAGATTTTTTAAGTCAGCAGG
>JAOZQN010000471.1 GCA_029932195.1 Bacteroidales bacterium
GACGTTTAGCAAATCAATGTTTTTGTGCAAAATAGTTTTTATGAACAAACCCTGTGCCATAGTATTGGCGAGGGTAGGGGCGTAGGACCAGATTTAAAAGGAGTAAGCGAACGAAGAACTTCTGAATGGTTTATCAGTTTTACAAAAGATTCAAAATCATTAATAGAGTCTGGAGACAAACAAGCTGTAGAAGTATTTAAAGAATTTGGAAACATGCCAATGGCTGCTTATGATTTTAGTGATGATGAAATAAAAGCAATACTCACACATATTGAAACGGCAAGTGGCTCTACTGAGACCACAAATACAGATACCAAAGTAATAGCTGATGGGGATTCCGAAAATGGCGAAAAATTATTTTACGGTAGTGTGAGATTTGAAAAAAGAGGAGTTGCCTGTGCATCTTGTCATGCAGCAGGAATAATACCAGGAAGTACACTTTCTAAAGATATAACCAATTCAGCAAGTGCTGTAGCACCTATAATGAGTTCTTTACCATTTCCTGCAATGGAGCTTGCTTACAAAAACAGAATGCTTACAGACTCTGAAATTGCCGACCTTACTGCATACTTAAAAAGCACAAGTGAAATAACAGAAGACAAAAAAACATGTATATTATTCCCCGTAGGAGGTGTAGTAGGATTTTTTGTACTTGTCTTACTTGCATCATTAATTTGGAGAAAACGCAAAAAAGAGAGTGTTAATAAAGAAATTTACGATAGACAACGTTAGCATTTCAAATATTTATTTTTGTGGCGTAAAAATGTTATAAGTAATGAATAATTAATAATGAACAATGAATAATTTTGTGGACACCTGAAAAACAGGAATATACAAAATGTAAAAGTGTCGTTTTTATTTGTTCAGTTACTTATAAAGTGAATAAGGTTTTTGGATTTTAAGGATTTTAAACGCCGACAGGGTTTATCCGAAAAGCTAACTCACGTCAGTATAAAATAAATATTCTTTGATATAAGAATTTTCAGGCGGTAGCCAAAATTAAATAATTAACAATTAATCAATAACTTATGAGCTGGATTCAAGATTTAATATCGCCAAAGACTCGTCAATGGGAAGAGTTTTATAGAAACAGACATCAACACGATAAAGTAGTAAGAAGTACACATGGCGTAAACTGCACAGGAAGTTGTAGTTGGAATGTTCATGTAAAAGATGGACTTGTGGTTTGGGAAACTCAAGCTATTGATTATCCTGAATTAGAGAGTTCACTACCGGGTTATGAACCAAGAGGTTGTCAGAGAGGAATTTCATTTTCTTGGTATTTATATAGTCCTATACGAATAAAACATCCTTTAATGCGTGGAGCATTGCTTGATCTGTTTCTTGAAGAGAAGAAAATTACTGGGGACCCAGTTCTAGCTTGGAAAAACATTCAAGAAGATAAAGAAAAAAGAGCTAAATATCAAAGAGCAAGAGGAAAAGGTGGCTTTAGAAGAGTCTCTTGGGACGTTGCACTTGAATTAATAGCTGCTTCAAATATATATACAGTAAAAAAATACGGACCAGATAGAATAACTGGTTTCTCTCCAATTCCAGCAATGTCAATGATTAGTTACGCAGCTGGTTCACGTTTCTTACAACTCATGGGTGGCGTAAATCTTAGTTTTTATGACTGGTATTGCGACCTTCCAAATGCTTTTCCTGAAATATGGGGAGAACAAACCGATGTTGCAGAAAGTGCAGATTGGTATAATTCAAAATTTATTGCAGCAATGGGGTCAAACATGGGAATGACAAGAACACCAGATGTTCATTTCTTCTCAGAATCACGACACAACGGCACAAAAACTGTAGTATTTTCGCCCGATTTTAACATGGTGGCTAAATATGCCGACGAATGGATGCCTATTAATGCTGGTCAAGATGGAGCTTTTTGGATGGCTGTTACGCATATTATCTTAAAAGAATATCATCACGAAAAACAAACACCTTACTTTATAAATTACACAAAAAAATATACTGATAGTCCATTTCTTGTAGAACTAACAGAAAAGGACGGTGAGTTTGTTCCTGGTAAATTATTGAGAGCTGGACGAATTGCAAAATATGCGAAAGCAGAAAACAACGATTGGAAATTCCTTAATATTGATGAGGAAACAGGAAATCTTGTTTGTCCGGGTGGAAGTGTTGGACACAGATGGGACGCAAAAGATGGAAACTGGAACATGAAATTTGAAGACGCAGAAGATGGAACAAAATATGAACCACTTTTAACGCTCTTAAATAATAAAGAAGAGGTTGTTCAAGTACATTTTACAGAATTCGGTCTTGGATTAGATGCCAAAAGAGGAGTTCCTGTAAAATATATTGAAACTACTGATGGAAAAATACCTGTTACTACTGTATATGACTTAATAATGGCACAGTATGGAGTAGATAGAGGACTTGAAGGTGATTATCCAAAATCTTATGATGATAAAAAAGCCGCTTACACTCCAGCATGGCAAGAAGTTTTTACTGGAATAAGTAAAAAATCGGTAATTGGTTTTGCAAAAGACTGGGCAAGAACCGCCGAAGTTACCGAAGGAAAATGTATGATAATAATTGGAGCTGGTATAAATCATTGGTATCATAACAATTTGATATACAGAGCTGGAATTATGGCATTAATGCTTTCTGGTTGTGTTGGAAGAAATGGTGGAGGAATGAACCACTATGTTGGACAAGAAAAACTTGCTCCAGTGGACTCTTGGGCTGCAATTATGTCTGCTAAAGATTGGCAAAGTTCAGTTCGTCTTCAGCAAGCACCAATCTGGCACTATATGCACTCTGACCAATGGAGATATGATCCAAAACATACTGATTATAACACAGTTCCAAAAAATGAATTAACCGATTTGCACACCGCAGATATGGTTGTTAAAGCAGTAAAAAATGGTTGGATGCCGTTTTATCCTCAATATACTAAAAGTAATTTAGATATTGCAGAAGATGCGAAAAAATCTGGAGCTAAAACAGATGCAGATATAAAAGATTATGTTGTTGAAAAACTTAAATCTAAGGAACTAACACATGCAGTTTCCGACCCAGATAACGAAATGAGCTATCCACGTGTTTGGTATATATGGCGTGGTAATGCCTTAATGTCAAGTGCAAAAGGGCATGAATATTTCATGAAACACTATCTTGGCACACATCATAGTGAAATTGCTGACGAAGTAGCCGATAAATTCGTAAAAGAAGTAAATTTTATGGACGAGGCTCCAAAAGGTAAAATGGATTTAATTGTTGACCTGAATTTTAGAATGGATACTTCTGCTTTATATTCAGATATTGTATTACCTGCTGCTTCATGGTACGAAAAATCAGACCTTAACAGCACAGATATGCACTCGTTTATCCACCCATTAGCCAAAGCAATTAACCCTGTGTGGGAATCAAAAAGCGACTGGGCAATTTTTAGAGAAATAGCAAAAGTTACTACCGAATTGGCAAAAACAAATATCCCTAATCCTGTAAAAGACATTGTTAATGTGCCTATATTACATGATACAAAGGGTGAAATTTCGCAACCAGAAATTAAAGACTGGTCCAAAGGTGAATGTGAACCAATACCTGGAAAAACAATGCACAATATTGTTGTTACAGAACGGGACTATACAAAAATTTATGATAATTTTATTTCGCTTGGTAGAAATGTAAAAAAGAACGGACTTGGAGCACACGGTAATGGTTTCCAATGTGGTGATTTTTATGATCAATTATTAGAAGACAAAGGACATATACAAAAAGTTGGAGACGAAGTGTATCCATCTTTAAAAGACGATGAAGAAGCAATAAATGCAATATTACATTTATCATCGCTAACAAATGGAGTCTTAAGTCATAGAGCCTATAAAGAGGCAGAAAAACGAACTGGCTTAAAACTTTCAGATATTAGTGAAGGTAGTCAAGATGTTAAGATTAATTATGAAGATTTGCAAGCCCAACCAAGGCGATACAACAATACACCATTTTGGTCTGGATTAATGAACGATAAACGAGCTTATGCCGCTTATACTTACAATATTGAAAGATTAGTTCCTTGGCGTACGCTTACTGGACGACAACATTTTTATCTTGATCATGAAGGATATATAAAATTTGGCGAACATTTGCCAACATTCAAACCTTCACCAAAACCAGGAGCATTAGGAGAGCTTAGACAATCAGTAAAATCAGGTAATGCAAAAATGCTAAATGTATTAACTCCACATGGAAAATGGAATATTCATTCAACTTATGGAGACACACTTAGAATGCTTACACTTTCAAGAGGCGAAATGCCATGTTGGTTGAGTGAAGAAGATGCCGAAGAACTTGGTGTTAAAGATAATGACTATGTTGAAGTGCATAACGACAATGGCACTTTTTGTACTCGTGCTTGTGTTACAGCAAGAATACCGAAAGGTGTTTGTATTATTTATCATTCACCAGAAAGAACCTATCAACCAGTTAAATCTGAAACACGAGATGGTAAAGTAGGAGGGGGGCACAATAGTTTGATGCGAGTTCACTTAAAACCAAATTTAATGGTGGGTGGATATGCACAATTTACGTATCATTTTAATTACTGGGGACCCGTAGGTGTAAACAGAGATACTTTCGTTTATGTTCAGAAAATGAACAAGGTAGTAAAGTAAAATTATTAGAGTGTGTAATATTGGGGGCTTTTTAGCTGTTGGAAGTTGGCTTTTGGCTTCGCAAAGCGACAAAAATTAAGCTAATAGCCAATATCTAAAAACCAATAGCCCAGATACGTTACACACTTGAGTCCACTCCGACAAGTGTATTTTTGCCAAAATCAAGGCGGATACCAATTTT
>JAOZQN010000472.1 GCA_029932195.1 Bacteroidales bacterium
CAAATATTAAATTTGCAAATCAATAAATAGCAAAAAAAGATATGAAATTTCAATTAGAAACATTAGAATACCAAGAAGAAGCCATAAACTCTGTTCTCGAAGTTTTTACAGGAACAGCAAAAAACACTTTTGATAATGCTACAATTGAAGGAATTAGAACAAATATTTGCAATTTATCAAAAACTGAAATAAAAAAGAACATTGAAAAAATTGTAAAAAACAATAATATTGATTTAGAAACTGCAAAACTATCTGATGAAAATGATTTGTGTATTGAAATGGAAACAGGAACAGGTAAAACATTAGTTTATTTAAAAACTATTTACGAACTACACAAAGAATATCAATTTACAAAATTTATTATTCTTGTTCCTTCTGTTGCAATTAGAGAAGGAATTTTATCAACTTTTAAAGCTTTTAAAGAGCAATTAAAAAACATTTACAATATTGAACCTACACTTTTTGAATATAACAGTAAAAAATTAAACAAAGTTGTCAGTTTTATTGAGGAGCAACACCCCCAAATAATGGTTATGACTTTGGCATCTTTTAATTCGGAAGATAGAATTTTAAATCAAGCACAAAGAGAAAATTTGTTTAATAATACACCTTTTATTGAGGGTATTGCAAAAACAAATCCGATAATACTTATGGACGAACCACAAGTAGGAATGGATACCGAAAATTCAATAAAACAAATTGCAAAACTAAATCCGCTTTATAAAATAAGATATTCTGCAACTCATAAAATCATTAAAAATTTATTGTATCGTTTAACACCTTACGACAGTTACAAACAAGGATTAGTAAAAAAAATTGAAGTGCTAACTGTAAGCGAGAAAAATGATGAAGCAACATTAAAAATAGAACTTGTTAGCATAAAAAACGGAACAGGAAAACCCAAAGCTATATTAAAAGCGTGGAAATTAAAAGGCGGAAAATATGTATTTGATTTAGTAAAAAATCTCAAAGACGGAGATAATCTTGGAGAAAAAACAAAAAATCCAAGTTACAATAAATACAAAATTGAAAGAATAAATAAAAGTCTAAAAACAGGAAAATGGAGTATTAAATTTACAAATGGAATAGAATTTTTTGAAAAACAAAAATCTACAAACATTGAAAGTATATGGAATTTGCAAATGGAATGGTTAATGCACCGACATTTTACAAAATATTTAGAATTAGAACAAAAAGGAATTAAATGCTTATCGCTTGTTTTTATTGATAGAGTTTCAAATTATGTTGGCAAAGAACCAATAATTAAAAATATCTTTATACAAAAATACAAAGAAATTTATCCTGAATATTATAACGGTGCAGAACCAACAGCTGAACAAATAGAGGCTGTGCAAGGCTATTATTTTGCAACCACCACAAAAGGAGAATATACCGATAATGAAAACTCAATAAAGAAGAACAAGGCAATATTTGAACTAATTCTAAAAAAGAAAAACGAACTACTTTCGCTTGATAATCCTGTGCAAATAATTTTTTCACATTCCGCTCTGGGCGTAGGCTGGGATAATCCAAATATTTTTAATATCGCCACTTTAAACAATTCTTTTTCTGAAATAAAAAAACGACAAGAAATAGGCAGAGGTTTACGAATATGCGTAAACCAACAAGGCAACCGAATTTATGATAACAATGAAAAAGAAGACCGAGTAAATAATTTAACCGTAATTCCAAATGAAACCTACGAAACTTTTGTTACTCAGTATCAATCTGAAATTAATGAAATATACGGAGCAGATGATGCAGGTGCAAAGTTCACACACTCGCATAAAGGAAAAAAACAAAACGAAGTTTCTTTTAAATTAACAAAAAACGAAACTGTAAAAACAGCTTTTAAGCGTTTTTGGGCTAAAATGGCTCAAAAAACACGATACAATACATTTTTTAATGAAGAAAGTCTAATAAAAAACGCAAGTGATAGGATAAATGAAATAGAAATTAGCGATTATTTGGTTGAAGTTGCAAGCCACTCTATTGACGATTTTAAAGAAAATGAAATTAATACTTCTTTTGGAGGTAGAGAAACGTATAAACAAAAAGCATTTTTTTCTGCAATAGATTTATTTGATGAATTAAGTGAAAATACAGGGATTAGTTATCCTACAACCCTGAAAATTTTATCTAAAATTAACAACTCTAAACAACTTATCAAAAATCCGCCTAAATACATTCAAAATATGATTTCTATAATTAAAAATGTAGAATTAGACGAAATGTATAGAGGGTTGAGTTATGAACTGACAGGCGAAACTTTTGATTTTGATTTTAAAGATTTTACAAAGCAAAAAAGTGAACAAGAATATGTAGAAACACCAAACAAAGGTTTTTTTGATAAAATGATAATTGATAGCTATAACGAAAAAATATTTGCAGTTGGTGCAGAAGACCCAAAAAGAGACGAAGTTGTTGCATTTATGAAACTATCCGATTATTACAAAATAGAAACACCAATTGGAACATACAATCCAGATTTTGGATTAGTTATGAGACGTAAGCAACTAAAAAGCGGAAACGAAGAAGAATATCATTTTGTAATTGAAATAAAAGGGACAAACGATATTGATGATAAAAAAGCGTTAAAAGCAAGCGAAGTATATAAAATAAAATGTGCGATTAAACATTTCAATGCTTTGGGTGTAGAAGCATTTTTTAAAGCACCAATAAAAGAGTTTTATACTTTTGAAGAACAAGCAAACCAAACTATTAACAAATTGCAAGAACAAAAATAATTATGCCCACATTGTGGAATTTTAAATTAAAACAATTAGAAAATTCTATTAAAAATAAAAAATAATGGAAAATATAGATAATAAATATATTGAAAATTCTTTAAAGAAAGTTCAAACAACTGATTATAACCAAGAACGCTTAGATACAATAAAAAAATTATATCCCGACTTGTTTACGCTCGAAGGCAAATTAGACATTAACGAACTCAAAAAACTTGATGACCCAAAAAATGTATCAGAAATAGAACGATACGAATTTCGTTGGTTTGGTAAAAGCAATGCAAAACGAGAGGCATTTATGCCAACAGATGCTACTCTAATATACGATGAAGGTAAAAGTATAAACCCAAATAATTCTGAAAATGTAATTATTGAGGGTGAAAACTTAAATGTTTTAAAACTGTTAAGTTCAGGCTATCGAAATAAAATAAAATGTATATACATAGACCCACCATACAACACAGGCAAAGATTTTGTTTACCGAGATAACTACAAAAAAGACAAAGCCGAATACTGGGAAGAAACAGGAATTACAGAAAACGGTGTAAAAATAGATACCAACACCGATGCCAGTGGACGATATCACAGCAACTGGTTAAATATGATGTATAGCCGTTTGCTAATTGCTCGTCAGCTTATGCGAGAAGACGGAGTAGCTTTTATTTCTATTGATGATAACGAAGTTCATCATTTACGAAAACTTTGTGATATTGTTTTTGGAGAGGAGAATTTTATTGGAGAAATACCCAGAGTTACAAAAAAAGCAGGGAAATCAAGTGAACATTTCTCAAAAAATAATGATTATATAATACTTTATCAAAAATCCGAAGAAACTTTATTAAATTCTTTTTTACATACCGACAGTGGATTTAAAAATTCAGATGAGTGGGTAGAAACAAGAGGAGTTTATAAATTAAATCAAACGTTAGATTATGGTTCAATTCAGTATTCACCATCATTAGATTATGAAATTGAAATTGAAGGACAAATTTACAGACCTGGTGGAGTTTCAAAAGAAGAAATGCAAGAAAGACAAAAACGAAATCCCAAAAGTGATTTTTGTTGGAGATGGTCAAAAGAATTATTTAAGTTTGGATATGAAAATGGATTTATTGTTGTAAAAGGAAATGGAAGTAACAGAATTTATACAAAAACTTATCAAAATGTTGTAATTGAAAATGGAATAGATGGTTATTATATCAAGCAAGAACAAAGAACCAAATCTTTAAGTAGTTTAGATTTAGTTGAAAATGAATACTCAAATGACAATTCAAAAAAAGATTTGTCTAAAATATTTAATGATACAATATTTGAATATTCTAAACCTGTGTCATTATTGAAAAAAGTATTATTTGTTGGTAGTAATAAAAATGATATAATTCTTGATTTCTTCGCAGGCAGTGGCACAACTGCCCAAGCCGTAATGGAATTAAACCAAGAAGACGGAGGAAATCGCCAATGTATATTATTGCAAATACCCGAAGCTACTGACCCAAAAAGTGAAGCCTACAAAGCAGGTTACAAAAAAATTAGCGACATAACAATAGAACGTAACAAAAGAGTTGTAGAAAAACTTATTGCAGAGAAAAAAGCCAAACAACCCGATTTATTTACAGAAGAACAAAGTGAAGAGGAACAATTAAAAGGTTTAGGATTCAAAGTATTTCGCCTCACAAAATCACAGTTTCCTCGCACCGAATGGCGACCAGAAATAGACAAAACAGACGAAGAAAATATACAAGCATTCAGAGATTACGTAAAAGTAAAAGAAGCCCAATTATATCAGACACTGCATATTAACGATTTACTAACTGAAATTCTAATAAAACGAGGTTTTGAATTAACATTTACAATTGAAGAACAGCCACAATTTACACAAAACAAAATACAACTTATAAAAGACAGCGAAAAAACAGCTTATATTTGTCTTGATGCTGAACTAAAAGAGGAAACCGTTGAATATTTCAAAACGAATACAGATACAAAATTTATTTGTCTCGAAAGAGCTTTGGACACAACAAAAAAATGGAATTTAAAGCATTATATGAAAGAAAAAATTGATGCGTTCT
>JAOZQN010000473.1 GCA_029932195.1 Bacteroidales bacterium
GTTTTTGTAATATATTCACAACCAGCTAATTACAACTCCGAAACTTCAGTTAATTAAATTAATTATGAAAATTAAATTTTGTATAATTATAATTATACCTTTATTTTTTATCTCATGTAATAAAATTGACTTAAAAAAGAAAAGCTATTTTAAATACAGTAATGAAAAATACAAAATAGAGAATTACACATTTCGCTATTTTAGTCCAACATTAATGTTGGTCATTTTTGAGTCTGATTCTGCATCCTTTGAATTAATGTTATCCGATTGTTCAGATAAAGAATTAAAAGAAGGTGATTATATCTATAATGGTAGTAATTATGATTTTAGATTTAACTTCACAAAACCAAATGGCACAAAACTATATGCCGATTATGGCAACATAAACATTATTAAGAATAAAAACAATAAATATAAAATGGATTTTGATATTAATATCAATGGAGTCTCAAAAGTTGAGGGCGTTTTTAATGAAGATATATTTATAGAAAATAAAGAAAATACTTTTCTTTATGATGATAATTATTATAATATTGATACTGTAATTGTAGAACGTTTTGAAGGAGGTGGAGGATATTATCATGATACTTACTATATTTATATATATTCTGATTATGATAATTCTAATGCACCGCATATTGGTTTTGCAACATTTGCATGGAGTACGGATAAATTAAGTGATGCAATTAGAAATTATAATAAACATTTTGTTTCATATATTTATGTAAGTGAAACAGAGTGGCATGAAAACAACTCTGGCGTTTTAAAAACAAAATTTATTGAAAATAAAACTGATTCAACAATGAAATACGATTTATATTTTAATATGACTGCAAATGATAATAAGAGAATTATAGGAGGTTTTGTAGGTGATATTCAAATATCATATTTAAACAAAAATAATCAAAACTTTTTTAATAATACTTCTTATTTTGATAATTTTTTCATAACAGAAAATTCTACAATTAAAGATTAGTATTTTAAAATAACCATTTTTAGCTTAAAAGGAATTGGCGAAATAGGATTTGTGCCAACTGCCGGAGCTGTTGCAAACGCACTTTATCAATTTGATAAAATTAGGCGTTATAAATTGCCACTTATGAGGAAATAGTTAAACACTTTTTAGGAGTTATCAGTTATTTTATAATTGTCAGACACTTAAAAAAGTGTCTGACAATTGTTCTATTTTATGAGGATAGATAGTTTTTATCTATAAAAATATTAATCCGATAATTTTGAAGCGTTCTCATTATACTCATAATATTTTACTTTGTATTCATTTTCGCCAACTTTGATTAAATGTAGTTTTTCATATAAAGTAATTGTTTCAAATTTAAGTGTATAACTTAAAACTATTTTTGAAGTTCCGTTGCTTGTGCTCATATTAAAACCTGTTTTTTTGTAAGATATTATATCTCCATATTCGGTATTTGCGGCTTCAAATACAGCAATCCAATCTTCTTTTGGGGTTGCTTCTAATCCTTCTTCGCTCACCATTAATGCCATTGCTTCATAATCATTGGCTTTAAAATGTTCGTGAAATTCTTTACCATATTCTCCTGCATCTCCCAACGAACCGCAACTTACTGCAAATAAAGCTACGAATAAAAACGAAAAAAATAATTGTAATTTGTTCATAATAATAAATATTTAATGTTAATAATTAAACCTCATCTGGTCTGCCATTGTTATCGGTAAAATACTTATCCTTAAAATCATTACTTAAAGTAACTGCGTAATTACCAATTCTTTGCATAGAATTCATTATTTCTGTCTTTTCTATGCCTTCAAGTTCACGGATAATTTTTATGTATATCCATTCTTTGTATTTTGTCAGTCCCACTCCAAATAATTGATGACTTTTTTCTAATACGTCTTCGTAAAATTCCAACGTTCTTGTTTCAGGAATTTTAGACACTGCTGCTATACATTGAAAATATCCAAATTTGTCTTTTTCTTTTTTAAAAACATCTACTCGGACTTCTATAGAGTTTTTTCTCAAATTCCATTGTCCTGTATGTTTTCCTCTGCATAATTTTGGGTCAATACCGAGTTCTGTTACACAGTCCTCGACTGCCTGATAATAAGGTGTTAAATCCATGTGTTTTTTATTTATTGGTTTATTGTTATTAGTTTTTGGCTCTTAGCTTTTAGCAAAAAAAAGAATTCCTCTTAAAAATATATTTATTTTTTCAGCAAATAGCTAAGAGCCAAAAGCTGCTAACAAAATTTAGATTTTTAAGTATCATATTAAAAACTTTTATATCAATTAATTACAGACTGAATCCAGTCGCTATGCGACGATGTTCGTATAAAAACACTAATATCTCCATAACTACTATCATAATGGTCATCAATTGGTTCTGATGCTCCCCCTGAAAGAACACCACAAACTTTCCACGTTTCTCCTATTTTTATAAAAAGAGGTCCGCCACTATCTCCTTGAACTGTTGCTCCTTCAAAAAAAGTAGCTGTTGCAGAGCTTGTTCCCGCTCCAAGCATTGCTTCGTCGTCGTTTACAGTTTCATCTCCCAAAGAATTTACATCTCCCGATGGAGAATCAAAATCAAAGGCAAGTAATCCTCCATAATAAGTTGTGCCACCAGAACTTGAAGTTATTCCATCTACCTTTCTGTCTAAAATATTTTCAATAGCATGTTTTTCCGAAAACGAATTTGCATCATGTCCTTCTTGTTGAGAATAATCTCCAAATCCACAATACCAAACTGTGTTACCAATTGCTTCTGTGGTCTCGTAATTTATTTCCATTGGAGTAATTGAAGTTATTGGTGATGATAATTTCACCAAACACAGGTCGTTAGCTTTAATAAAATCTTCATTTTGCTCTATCCAAGAAGGGAAAAAAACTAATTTTTCTACCGTATAAGTATTTGTAGGATTGTTTGGGTCGCTACCTGTAAGCACAAATATTCCACTTGCCAGAGCAGGGTCGTCTTGCTCTTCGGCAACAAAGAAATTATGACCAGCAGTTAATATCCAATCTGGTTTTACCAAAACACCAGTTGCAACATAATCATCAGTTTCACTTCCATCAAGACTGTAGCTAAACATTATTACTGCCGAAAAATCTGGATATTCAACCGTATTATATGGGGCTTGATTTGCTCCAACTTTTACATAATCTTCAAAATTTATATCGTCTCTAATACCAAAAGTTTCACCTTCAGGATAACCCTCGTCTTCTGGATAACACGAACTTAAAACACTAATTATCAACACAAAGATAATTAATATATTTATTTTTTTCATTTTTAAATATCAATTAGAGATTAATGATTAAACTTAGTTTCACAAATATAATATAACTTTTGGAATAATCAATAATTTTATCTATTTTTATAAAATATAAAAACGTCAAACGCTTTCGGATTAAAAAAAATGCCGAAAGGTTTTATCAATAGAAACATTTACTAAAAACCATACCCTCCATGAAAAAATCTATTCTTATTATTTTGCTTTTATCTTTACAGCAAGCCGTATTTTCTCAATTTATTTATACAGATGTTATTCCTGATAGTAGTTATTTATATAATGAATATTATGGCTACCCTTATGAAATTGATTTGAATAATGATGAAATCGTAGATATATCATTTTTTCTTTTACAAGGAACAGATGATTATTTAGCATTACACTTTGAACTTTATAATAATACAGAAATAGCATACAAAAATAATGAATTAGATTCATTAAATTATAATGATTCTATAAAAACAACTAATACTTGGTCGTCCAACGGAAATGCTATTATTTTTCTTGATTATGATAATTTTACTCAAGAATATTATTGTTACGAATCTGACCCTTGGTGCAAGATGGAAAATAAATATTTTGGTATAAGATTAAATCTTGAAGGAGAATATTATTATGGTTGGATTTTAATGAAAAATGTTCACACAATTGCAGAATATGCAATTAATACCGTTCCAAATGACGAAATTTATGCAGGAGAAGGAAAACCACCTTTTGCCGAAAATATTATAATTTCTGATGTTTCTAATATACAAGACGGTAGGGATTTGAATGTAGATTTTAATCATGCCTTAAACGAGCAAATAATTTCTGAATACAGATTAATTGTAGTGAAATCTGAAGACACAGAGACATTTAATTTGGAGCAGGCAAATAATGTTGCTTCCGAAAATTATACAGTTATTGATACTCTTGGAACAAATTTTAATTCAATTTTAAGCGAAGCCACAACAGACAAAGATGGAGATTTAATACAAGATTTGATTGAATACAATGTTTTTATTTTAAGCATTGCCGATGGCGAAAATTTATTTGAAAACGTCCTCTCCTACCCTTCTAATGAATTGACTCTTATGTCTCCACCACCAACTGTTGAAAATTTATTGGTAGAAGCAGAGTATCTTTTTGATGGAAATTACAATATCAATATTTCTTTTGACAATATTGCAGACGAGAGCCTCGTAGATGAATACAGAATAATGTTTATTGAAGAAACCAAAGAGGCAAATATTACTTTGGACAGCATAAATGAAGTTCTTGCAAATAATTATTTTGTTGAAAATCCGCAAGCAAGTCCGTATAACTTATCGTATCCACATAACTCAATTACAGATATTTATGGTAATGATTTGGATATTCTAAAATATTACAAAACAATTGTAGTTTGCACTCCAAATGGCGACGATACAAATGTTAATTCTTTTATATTTTCGGAGCAAACTTTTAATATTAGAACTATTGCCGAGCAGGTTTCAAATATTAGAATAACTAAAGTTTCGGAGTTGATAAAAAGATGTAAATCAATGTTTTATTTTTTA
>JAOZQN010000938.1 GCA_029932195.1 Bacteroidales bacterium
CTATCATCATCTAAATTAGATTCTTCTATCCATTTCGGTTCTATTCTGTTAAGTAAGTAGTATGCCAAAAGTTTCTTAACAATGTTTAAATTTTTTTTGTAAATTTGTAAAAACTTAAATTTTACAAATTATGAAAAAACTTTGTGTAAAAAAAATATCAAAAAAAGAAAATGAAGAGTTGTATAGGTCATATAAAGAAGATACGAGAAGTCGTGTCCGTGAACGTAGTCAAATAATTTTATTCAGTAATAAAGGTAAAACAATCAAAGAGTTAGTTGCTCTTTTTGAATTAACAAGACAAGTAATTTGCTCTCTAATCAACAATTTTAATCAATATGGAGTGGCATCATTATGTGATGCTCAACGTTCTGGTTGTCCTGAAAAATTAACAGATGAGGCTAAAAAATTTGTTCTAAAATATTTATCAAAAGATTCTCGCAGTTTAAATCTAATATTAGCAGAATTAGAAGACAAATTTAATATTAAAATAAGTAAAAGAACTTTAATTCGTTTTATCAAAAAAGAAAAATATGTTTGGAAGCGAATGCGTAAGTCATTGAAAAACAAGCGAAATGAAATGGCTTTTAAGCTTTTTGAAATTTACTTAAAAACTATTTTAAAATGTGAAGACGAAGGTTTTTGGGATGTTTATTTTTTTGACGAAGTAACTTTTAACACTATTCCAAGTGTTCCATATGCTTGGATACAAAAAAATGAGAATATTGAATTACCAAGTTCTAAAAGTAGAAATATCAGTGTATTAGGTTTTATAAATAGGACAAATGACTTTCACCCTTATATTTTTGAATGCACAGTAAATAGCGATGTAATTATTGCATGTATAGATGATTTTATTGAAAAAATAACAAAAGATACAATTGTTATTATTGATAATGCAACCACACATACAAGTATAAAATTCAAAGATAAAATAGAAAGTTGGGAAGATAAAGGTTTATATATCATATATTTACCGACATATTCACCTGAACTAAATATAATTGAAATTCTTTGGCGATTTATAAAATATAAGTGGATAGATTTAAAAGCATATCAAAATTATAAATCTCTAATAAAAGAAATTGAACGAATTTTGATAAACATAGGAACAAAATATACTATAGATTTTAAAAAAGAAAGCAAAAAATATTGTTAAAGAACTTTTGGCACACTACTTATAAGGCTGTAATCTTCTGTTTCCTTATTTGGCTTTAGTTTTATTAGCACCACTAAATTTG
>JAOZQN010000474.1 GCA_029932195.1 Bacteroidales bacterium
TTTTTTAACTTTTTGATATTTAAGATGTTATAAACTCCGAAACTTCAGTTATTTATAAAGCAAAAGCTAATTAAAAACTAAACATTTCCTTATCCTCTTTTATTACTTTTTCCATATTGTTTTTTCTTTTTAAATTTTTTCCAAAATTTTCCTTTATTTCTTTTCTTGCGAGCCATTTTATCTTTCTTTTTTGTCCTTTTCTTAGATGCGTCTAGCATTTTTTTTGTATTATCGGACTGTCTATCCTTAAGTGCTTTAAGATAAACTTTTTTAATCTCTTTTTCGGATTTCCAATGTTTCCAAACAGCTCTTTTGTATCTACGTTTTTCGGTAAAGTTTAACGGATAACCGCTACTACCTTTGTTGTAGGCATCTTTCTCTTTGTCGCTAATAGCATATTTTTTTTGTATTCGTTCAATTTTCTTTTGTTCTTTTGTCAGGTGTTTTTTTCTGTTCTTTTCTCTAGCTCGTTCTTTTGCTTTTTGCGATCTTGGTGCAGGCAATAAATATCTTAATTTAAAGCCAGTAACTCTATTTACCGTCCAGCCTTGTTTCAACAATTTATCTTTAACTCGTTTTTTCTCAATTTTATCTGCTTTTTTCTGTTTCTTTTTTGCACTTCTATATGTCTTTTTTTCTGTTTTGGTGAGTGTGCTGTCGTTCTCTTTATTGTCTAAAATATTTTGCTCGTCTTCGCTTATTATTGAACCTGCCAACGATAACGAGTCTTTTTTGTTCCGTCGTTCAATTTTATTTCGTCTTTTAATTGCTTTACGATATTCTATTTTTTCAACAAAAGTTAATTTTGATGCAGTATCTTTTTTTGCAATAATTGCCTCCTCTTCAATGCTCAATGATAACTTTGATGATATTTTATTAGTTGTATTTGTCGTTTTGTTAGAGTTTGATTTATACTTATTATCTAATTCCTCTTTTTTTGTTTCTTTCTTTTTTATTTTTTTAAGTGTTCTTTTTTCCCAAAATGTTAAATCTTTCCCATTTTCTGCTCGTAATTTAATTTTTCGCTCTTTTGCTGTTAAACTGTATTTTTTCTGTTTTCTGTTATATTTTTTTTGCTCTTTATATTCTGTAATTTTAAATCCATCTTGTGTTAATTGTGTTCCACTTGTAGAAACATCTTTCTTTTTGTCAAATACTCCATAATTTGCGTCCGTAAGTCCATATTTGTCCTTCTTTTTTGCATCGTCTTGTTGAGCATTGACGAACGAAACACTAAAAATTATTAATAAACTTAATATTATTTTTCCAATTAATTTTTTTTCTAGATTTTCCATAAGTCAGCAGATTTTTAGATTTACGATTTTAGATTTTACGAATTACAATTGTTTTACACCTTATTAACTGTTAAAAAGAACTTTGTTTTTTGCCAAAAGCAAACAACCAAGAGCTAAAGACCAACAAAAGATTTCCTGAAAAATAACTCACAAAATTACATTTTTTTACTAATAATCAAAACAAACGAGCCAATTATTGCAGGAACAACCAAATTTATGAGCCACAAAAAAGTTGATGATAGAAATATTCCACCTTCGGCTTGCGAAAAAATACCGAAAATAAATATTGATACAGAGCCTCTTACTCCAATATCAGATAACACAATACTTGGAATAATATTTATTATCAAATAAATTGAAGCGATAGAAATATAGGCTTCAAAAATATTTATTTCTACTTCAAAAAATATTAGTAATAAATAAAATTGTGTTGTAAAAATAATATATCTAAACAAACTAAATGCAAGTATTTTAGCAAGTTGAGAAAAATTAAATTCTTTGAAAAAGCCTATTTTATTTTCATGTTTTTTTAAAAACTTAAATTTTAAAATAAAATCAGAAATTTTATTTATGCTAAAATACAAAAATAATAACAGAAAAGCAAGTAAAATAATAAAAATTGAAATAAATATTATTATATTTTCTTGTGTAGGTAGAAATTCTTCTCCATAAAATAAGGCAAGCAAACTGATACCAATAATTCCCATAAAAACAGTAATATTCAACTGGCTAAGGCTTCCGACAGAACTTGCAAGAACTCCTTTTATTCTGTTTTTTGGTTGAAGAACAAAAACTCTTCCACCAAGCTCGCCAATTCTGTTGGGTGTAAAAATTGCCAAAGTAACTCCCGAAAAAACAGCTTTTAAAGCTATTTTATTGCTTATTTTTTCTACTTTATTTAAAATAAATTTCCACTTTGAAGCCTCTGTAAACCAGTTTAATATCATTAAAAGCAAAACTATTATTATAACAAATATTCTTTTGTTATCAATAGACTTAAAAACAATAATTATTTGGGAAAATAAATCATCTTGCATCAATTTATGAACAATAAAAATATAAGCAAAAATTACTATAACTATTTTTAGTATAATTTTTAATATTTTTTTCCTATTTTTGCGGTTCTTCAATTTCCAAACTTGATTTAATGTTTTTTTTTGATTTCGTAATTAAAAACTCAACACTCAAAACTAAAGACTTAAAAAAGCTATGTTTTACAAATCCAAAAGTAATAATTATTCACTATTCGTTATTCATTGTTCATTAATAATAACGTTATTTTTCTTTTTTTCGTGTGCAGAAAAAGAAGTTGAAAATAGTCAATACTTTCAAATAAATGGCACTTTTGAACACGTAGATGAGGGGCAGGTAATCAGCTTATTTTTAAAGAATCCTAATGAAAATATACTCGTAGATTCCGTAAAATACGACAAAGATGGTAATTTTACCCTAAAAGGCATCAATGATTATAAAGAATTTTACATTTTAAAAACAAGATCATCTGAATATGATATAATTTTGCTACTGGACACATGCGAAACCATAACAATTACTGCCGATGGAATAAACTTACTAAGTTCTTACGATGTAGAAGGTTCGCTGGATTGCAAGCTTATTCAACGATTGGAACAACAACTCTATAAAACTACTTCAACAATTGATTCTATCAGCAATGTTTTTAAAAAACATTATCAAACCAATGCAATAGATTCTATAAAACCCACTTTGGACTCCCTTTTTTACATAACAACAGTTGCACAAAAGGAATATTCCGATAATTTTATCACAAATAATAAAACTTCTTTGGCTAGTTTAATAGCTGTGTCTCAGTATATATTGCCACAAAAACCAATTTATGAGCGTGAAAAAGATGCCGAAACTTTTTTTAAAATAAATAATGCTTTACGAAAAAAATATCCGCAATCTTTGCACGTATTGAGCATGAATAATTTTTGCAAAAAATTAAGAAAAGATATTGAAGACCAAAATATTACAGCAGGAGAACTCACCGTAGGAATGCAAGCTCCCAAAATAGTTTCACGAGATAAAAAAGGACGTGTAATTACATTAGACTCAGTGGGAAACGGATATATTCTTCTTAGTTTTTGGGCTTCGTGGAGTAAGCCGAGTAGAGATGTAAATTTTAATTTGAGTAGATACTATTGGCGATATTATCATAAATTTGATGTTTTGCAAATTTCGTTAGACCAAGACAAAAAAATGTGGTTAAACGAAATAGACAAAGAACAATTATACTGGTTTCACGCATGTGATTTTGAGCAATGGAACTCCAAAGTCGTTGCAGATTACAAAGTTACGACCTTGCCCGCAAATTTTTTAATAGACCCACAAGGAAAAATAATTGCCAAAGACATATTTAACGACCAGCTTTACGAAAAATTAAAAGACATTTTTGGAATTATCCGAATAAAAAAAGAAGAGACAGAAGTAAGTAATGAATAATTAATAATTTTGCTGACGCTTAAAATACAAAACTACACAAAATTCACTGCACTTGGCAAGTGTAATATGTTTACAAATAACCTTTTAGATCCTTATGTGGATAGCCTAAACCAGACAAGCTGGAAAAGTTTTGAAGTTTTGAATAATATTATGCAAAAAAAACAACGATTTCATGATTAAGAGCCTAATAGCCAAAATCTAAAAGCAAAAGAACTAATAACTTAAAACTAAATAAACCATGCAAGTAAAAATATTTCAATTCAATAATTTTATAGAAAATACCTTCCTCGTTTGGGACGAAACCAACGAATGCATAATAATTGATCCAGGAAATAGTTCGGAGCAAGAGAATAATTTTATGCAAAAACATATTGACGACAATAATTTAAAGCCAGTAGCAGTGCTAAATACACATTGCCATATAGACCATATACTTGGCATAGATTTTTTGCAAAAAACTTACGGAATAGAATTTTGGGCAAACGAAAAAGACCAATATTTGCTAGACCATGCAAATATTAGTGCCGAGATGTATGGATTAAATCTTCCTGTAACTCCCAAAATAGATAAAAATATTACCGAAAAAGATATTGTTAAGTTTGGAAACACAGAACTAAAAGTTTTAGAAGTTCCCGGACATTGTTCTGGACATCTTGCTTTTTACAACGAAACAAATAAAGTTATTTTCACTGGAGATGTAATTTTTAAAGAAACCATAGGACGAACAGACCTACCAGGTGGAGATTTAGACCAACTTCTTGACAGTATAAAAAATAAAATTTTTACTCTGGATAAGAATTTCACAATTCTTTCGGGACATGGTGAAAACACAAGTATTGCACATGAAATAGCAAACAATCCGTTTTTTTAAATATGAGTCCACTTAAAGAAGAACATTTTTGTCTAAGGGCACTTCTAAAACCCAAAATCAAGGTTTTAAGAACTCTTAAAGTTTGAGTTTACTCCTGTAAATGAATATTTTAAAATTTGTATCCAACGCAGAGTTTGGCAAAAAGATGCTTTTCGGAGTG
>JAOZQN010000046.1 GCA_029932195.1 Bacteroidales bacterium
TAAAATAAAAACTTGTAAAATAAAGACTAAAGATGCTCCGAAACTTCAGTAAATTAATACATAATTTTGCGAAAATTACTAAATATGAAAAAGATAACAGATAAAGATTATTTTTACATAATTATACTTCTTTTTATTGCAATATTTAGTTTTTGGCAAATAACTTTTTCTCATAACTGCCTTAAATGGGACTACATGGATATTTCATTTCCTTGGAGGTATTATGTTGGCGAATGTTTGCAAAACTCCGAACTCCCACTTTGGAGTCCTTTTTCCCGATTAGGTATTCCTCTTCATATAGACCCACAATCCTGGTATCCTGTTAGTTGGCTAATAGGTTTTTCTTTCGGATATAATATTTTTACGCTACAACTTGAATTTGTTTTTCATATTTTTATGGCAGGAATGGGAATGTATTTTTTAACAAAACATTTTATTTCCGAAAAAAAAATCAGATTTTTTTCTGCTGTTATTTTTATGCTATCTGGTTTTTTTGTTAGTAATGCACAGCATTGTGGCTGGATTGTTAGTGGTGCATGGATACCTTTTATTCTTTATGCCTATCTTAATATTTACAAAAAAAAGAATATTGCTTCGGTATTAGAACTTGTACTTTTCTTTTTTATGCTGATAACTGGTGGATATATTGCTTTTTTTATTATTATTAGTTATACCATTTTAGGTATATTTATTTATAAAATAATAACTGTTCTAATCAAAAAAGATTACTCCTTTTTTAAAAAAATTATAAAATTACATTTATTTTTTTTAATAAGTTTTACTCTTCTATCTGCGGTTGTTCTTATTTCTTTAATAGAAGCAAAAGAAATATTGCACAGAGGAGACGGACTTACCCTTGCACGAAGTCTTAATAATTCTATTTCACCAGAAGCACTTATTACCTTTCTGTTTCCTTTTAGCACAATGTCCAAAAATATAGATTTTTGGAAGGCAGATGTTACTGTAATAAATAGTTATTTTAGCTTCTTTGCTATTTTCTTAATTCTTGTAGGTTTTAGTTTTAAGATGAAAAAAAAAGAAATAGTATTTTTAGCACTTGGAATTTTAGCTTATCTAATAGCAATGGGAGAAGCTTTTCCGCTTCGCAAAATGTTATATCACACACTTCCGCTGATGGATTTGTTCCGCTTTCCTTCTCTTTTTAGATATTTTGGTATTCTCTCTTTTTCAATATATGCAGGATTAATTCTTAATAAAATAATAAAAAATAAAGACCTTTTTTATAAAACAAAATATTCTTTCGTGGCTTTTTATGTTTTATATCTTTCTTTTGTTTTAATATTTGTAAGAAAAATTTCTAATGTAGGACTACGAATAAATAATTGGACAGACTATATAAAAACAATTAGCTTTTCGGAAACAATTGTAATACAGGGCATTATCGGTGTGCTTTTATTAAGTATTTTATTGAGTATGTTTTTATTTTATAAAAAAAAGATGCTTTTTACCATTATACTTGTAGTAATAATGGATATGTTTCTTGCCACACAATTGAACGCACCAAAAACAATATTCTCTAAAGCCAGCCCCATAGAATTACAATCAAAATTGAACAAACTCCCTTCAGGTTTTCCTATTCCAGATAATACAAAAAAAATAATTGATATTAATGAAAAAGGTAAATATATTTATCCTTTGTGGCGAAATTTAAACTTTTTTTATAAAGAAACTGCATATACTGCCACAGGACCTTATGCTTTAAATTCCTTAGATATTTTTGAAAAATCAGGTTTATACGAAACCCTTTTACATAATCCACTTTTATACTTTGCCGAAAATATAATTATGAATAAAGGTCTGTTAGATACTGTTTTTATCAAAAAAAATAAAAAAGGAATTGCAATTAATCCAAATTTAGAAGGCTCTGACACAACCGAAAGTTCTATTATAATAACTAAATTTTCGCCAAATTATATAGAATTAGAAACAGAGACAAAAAATAACCGATTATTAATTTTTATGCAAAACAATAGTTCGGGGTGGCATGCCTACGTTGATGATAAAGAAACAGAAATAATGTCTGCAAATTATTCTTTGATGAGTATTAAAATCCCTGCTGGAGAACATTTAGTCCGATTTGAATATAAACCAAAAAAAATTATTTATTCATTCTATATTAGTGCAATATCTTTTATTGGCTTGGTTATTTTTTTGCTTTTATTTAGAATAAAAAAACTGAAATTTATAGTAATTATTAGTAGTTTATTTTTGGGAATTTATACAATAGTTTTTCTTAATTTTAAAATTTATTCTAATAATAATTCTATAATAAAAACGGAAATTATATGTAACGCCGAAAAACTAACAGACGATAAAAAATATTTCTTATTGGAAGAGAATGATGAAATTAAATTAAATAATACGAATATTCAAACAGATGAAAATTCATATTCAGGGAACTATTCTATTAAATTAAGTAAAATAAAGCAATTTGGTTTTACTCATAAATTAAATAACATTAAAAAAGGAGATAGATTTGTGGTTTCGGTATGGCGGTTAGGTGAAGATGGAGTTATTGTTTTTCAAGAAGATGTAAAAGGTGGTATCTATTCAAATAGTGCTAAAATAATTACAACAGACAATAAGTGGACACAAATAGAACACGAATTTATAGCAACAAAAGATTTTACAAATACCGTAAAAATTTATATCTGGTATTCTGCAAACGATAGTGCATATTTTGATGATTATAAAATTACTTCATATAAAAAAAAATAAATGTTAAAGAAAATATATAATAATAAATACTTTTATCCAGTCCTATTTATTGCAGGTTTATGGTTTGTAGCTATTG
The DNA here is from genome assembly GCA_029932195.1 of Bacteroidales bacterium. GTDB lineage: Bacteria > Bacteroidota > Bacteroidia > Bacteroidales > JAOZQN01 > JAOZQN01. The sequence continues at coordinate 2,816 of JAOZQN010000046.1, forward strand.
TATTGGTTAATCCTATTGGCGATTTTCCTTTGAATGACGACTGGGCGTATGGAAAGAATGTTTATAATCTGACTGAAAAAGGCACAATACAATTTTCTGACTGGCCCGCAATGTCGCTTATTGCACACGTATTATGGGGGGCATTGTTTTGCAAACTTTTTGGTTTCTCATTCACTATCTTACGAATTTCTATTTTAATTCTGAGCATGTTTGGAATTATTGCAATATACTCAATTTCATTCCAATTAAGTAAAAATACTATATTATCATTATTAGTAACTCTTACTATTGCTTTTAATCCCTTGTTTTTCTCGTTATCATATACTTATATGACAGATACTTCTTTTTTATCTGTAATAATGTTATCTTTATTATTTTATATAAAATATTTAAAAACAGAAAAATTTATACACTTAATAATTGCTGTAATATTTACTGTGCTATCGATTCTAATAAGACAAATTGGCTTATTACTATCAATTGCTTTTGCTATATCTTTTATAATAAAAAGTAAATTTTCTTTAAAATCATTTATTCTAACTGTCTCAATAATATTGATAAGTTTTTTATCTCTATATTTTTATGAACAATGGTTAGATAAGATTCAAAATGTTCCTTCGCATTATAGCACAATCAAAGATTTGTTTCCAAAAAATTTTAGTTCTTTGATTCGAAAAATTTTTAAACGAACAGGAATTATCTTATTTTATTGTGGATTATTCTTATCGCCAGTTGTTCTGTTCTTTTCTTACAAAATATTGATTTCTAATTCTATAAAAACGAATGTGTTTACAATAGCTTTGTCAATACCATTTATTTATACTTTTATAAAAGCATGGAAACATGTTCCTATTTGGAATATTTTTTATAATCTTGGTTTAGGTCCTAAATTATTAAAAGATACATACTGGGGCGATAACTTATCTCCACAACTATCTAATACGAATATGGAGATGATTAAAATATTTGCATTTATTAGTGCTTTTTTTCTTGTTTTTATATTTATTAATAATCTTTGGCAAATATTAAAAATTAAACAAAACAATTACTCGAAGCATATTAAATTAATGTTAGTAGTTTCAATTTTTTTATACTTTGGTTTTATCATTCTAAACAATCATTATTTTGATAGATATAATTTATTGTTTTTTCCTTTATTAATATTTTTTTTTATTTTTGAAAAAGAATTAAAAATTAACTCTATAGTCAAAATAATAAGTTTTGTTATTCTATTATTTATGTCTGTCTTTTCTATTTTTGCAACAAAAGATTATTTGTCGTGGAATAGAAGTAGGTGGAAGGCTTTAGATTATTTAACAACAGAAATGGAAATTTTGCCAACATATATTGATGGTGGGTTTGAATTTAACGGTTGGCACAAGCACTCGGACCGCTCACCTGAGAGTAAAAATCTTAAAAGTTGGTGGTTTGTAGATAAAGATGATTATGTTATTTCGTTTGGAGAGATATGTGGATTTTCAAAAGTTAAAAGTTTTTCGTATAAAAAATATTTGCCTTTAAAGCAAGATTCTATTTTTATTCTGAAAAAACGAATAACGCCATTGTTTGTAATATCTTGCGATTTGGAAACATTGTCAAAAGATAATAAATGGTTTCTCTCAAATAATAATAATGATAAATTAAATGGAATAAAGACGAGGTCAAAAGATAAGGCTAAATCTGGAGAGTATTCTGTAAAATTGAATGAAAAAAATCCTTTTGCGTTAAAAATAACTTTTGACAAATTAAATAAATGCGAGAAATATGAAGTTTTTGTATGGCGACATGCAAAAAATAGCGAAGCTGGTATTGTGTGTTTTTTTAAAGGTTCCACAAAAAAACATTTATTTTCTAATTCTAATATAATTGAAAAGGACTCCGCAGGTTGGGAATTATTAAAAAACGAAATAACAATTCCAAAAAATTGTTCGGATTGTTTTTTAGAGATATATCTCTGGAACCCAAAAGGAAAAGATGCTTGGTTTGATGATATGACAATTAAAAAATATTGATTAGCCGAAACAATAGCAAAAAAATTACACTATTAAATTTAATGTATTGATTATTAATGTATTATTATTTTTAGACTTTAATTATTTTAGCGGTCTGTATTTGCAGAAACTCCCTAATTTATAAAAAGCAATTTTGTTACATGTGTTTTTGTGCCGTCATCGTTTGAGCAGAACACAAGATATACCCCCGTTTGCACTCTTTGCCCCGAAAAATTATTCCCGTCCCAATTAACCTGTCCTCCAAGAGCTTCGGATTCAAATACAATATTTCCTGCAACATCTGTTATTTTAACATTAACATCGCTAACAAGTCCAGTAACAACGATGTTACCTGAGTAAGTTGGTCTAACAGGGTTTGGATACACAAAAATGTCTTCAAAATTATCTTTGCCTGTAGTGGCATTACCTTTGTATGACATTATACCGTAGGAGGTTGAGAAAAAAACCTCCCCTGTTTTCTCATGAATAGTGATAGATAAAATATGATTAGAAGGCAGTGGACTATTTTCTGTTGTAAAGTGATATATTTCTTTTGTTCCATTTTCTGAGATAAGAAATACGCCAGAGTCTTCTGTCCCAAACCACTTTCTGTTTGCCCCATCAACAGCAATAGATTTTACAACATCATTTTCTAAAAGATAGCTCGTAATAGTTGTATCATTAATCTCGCCAGATATTTTTATTCTGTTGGCAAAATATCCTTCATCAAAAGCATTTTCAGTATTAAAAAAAGTAGCTATCCCCTTGTCTGTCCCTACCCAAATATTATCGTCTAAATCTTTTTCCATAGCATTAAAACGACTACCAAATCCATTGCCCTCGTTGTCTACTAAATTTAAAATTACATATTTATCATCGTTGCCATCTGCTATTGTATTGTTATCGTTAAAAACAGCTATTTTTTGAGGCTCTACTGGAAACCACTTATTATTACCTATAATAACAAGTTCTCCTGTTCCTTTATTATCAATTTTTCCATCAAAATTAAAAGAATACCAATTATTATCTGGTGTTCGCACACACAATGGTTGCGTAGAAGGATTGACAGACCATAAATTACCAGCTTCATCAAATTTTAATCCAGAAATATGCACATAATTATCCATATTTAACCAGCCAACAATTTCAGAATTATTTACATCGTAAAACTCTGTAAATTCAAAATCATTATATTCATAAATTCCTCTGAACCAGGCTCCAATAAATATATTGTCTGGGTTATTAGGATTTGCATCAATAATATAATAATCGGTAGCATCATCATTAGATGAAAAATGCCATCTTTCATCGGTAAACCAAGAGAATACTCCTTTATTCCAGGAATTTGCACCATTTGCTTTTTTTCCACCACCAATACTATAAATATTATTATTTACATAAAATAATTTTCCATACGTATTATATGAAGGACCGTCTACACTGTGTATTTCGTATGTATAATCATCATTCTCTTCTACAATTCCACTATATTTATCTGCTATCCACAAAACACCTTCGCTATTAATAAATACTCTATTTGCATTCATTTCTTTTTCATCGTACTCTTGTATATTCCTAACGTTTAACAAGTTTTCGTTATAAATACTTATTTTGTTTCTTGTAGTTATAATCAATTTATCTGGGTTGGCAAAAAGTATTGCAGAAGAATTTTGATTTTCTTTAAAAAGTTGCCATGTGCTATTTTTATAATAATAAATATTTTTTTTACCTGTTGTTTCGTTTTGATAAATAGTGTATAATATATTTTTAAAATTAACTATTGATGTAAAATTTTTATCAAAATTAGGAATATCTTGTATTTGTTCCCAATTATTAAAATCTATCAGATTAGGATTATTAATTTCTGCTTTATACAGTCCCTGCTCAGTTGCAGCATAAAAATTATCAGAAAACAAAACAATATCAAATACCTGAATAAGTGATGATTCATCACCGATATAATATGTTTCTACAATTTCAAAATTATCAATATTTAGTTTTACAACACCAAAACCGCAGGCAAGGTATGCAAAATTATCTATAAATACAACTTTGTTTATTTCCTTACCTGCCGAAATATTTTTATTTTTTATATCTGAGATATTTATTATTTTATTATCAATAATTACATCAATATTTCCATTGTCGTATCCAATAAAAAGCAATTGTTCTTCGGTGTAATAGTTTATAGTAGAAATACCTATATCCGAAAGACCATTGGCCTTGGTTAATTTATTTTTAGTTTTATCTTCTTTATCTATAAAAAATAGCCCATTTTGACTTGCTGCAATTATTTCATCTTCCGACTCGGTAATAAAACTTATATCTCTAAATGAAAAATGGTCTCGCCACTCCCCTACTGCTATTTGCGAGAATAAATTAAGAGTTGTTATTAAAATTATTAATATTAAAATTATTTTTTTCATAATTTAAAAAGATTTACGAATTACGATTTTTGATTTATATTGAATTTAGGTTAATATTTAACTTTTTAAGTTAAGTATTGATTTTAAAATCAGTGCATTAAAAGTTTCAAAACTTCACCCTTATTTAATACAATCAGATTTTTTTTTTGCTATATAAAAAACCAAAAATAACAAAATTTTCAATAAAATTTAATTTTATTAAATTTTTAATTATTTTTACCATTTCAAGTTTCATATTACAGGTTGTAAGTTGCAAGTTTCAGATTATAGCTATATAACTTACAAACCAGAAACTTGCAAGCTGTAACTTTTAACAAATTTTTAACTAATTTTTTATTATGAATTTACCTGACAATTTAAAATACACCAGTGAGCATGAGTGGATTAGAGTAGAAGGAGATTTTGCTTATATTGGCATTACGGATTACGCACAAAAAGAACTTGGCGATATTGTTTTCGTAGAAATAGAAACAGTAGGAGAAGAGTTATCAAAAGGCGATACTTTTGGAACAATTGAAGCAGTAAAAACGGTTTCGGATATGTTTATGCCTTTGAGTGGTGAAATTTTGGAGGTTAATCCAAAGTTAGAGGACGAACCAGAAATAGTTAATAATGAGCCTTATGGCGATGGTTGGATGATGAAAATGTCTTTAAGTAATACAGACGAATTAAACGATTTGCTTTCGGACAAAGCATATTTAGAACTTATTGGATAGTAGGTAATGAATAATTAATAATGAACAATGAATAATGTTTCAGATGCCTGAGAAACAGGATTATATAAAACACAGAAGTGTCATTTTTATTTATTCAACTAAGGAAGTGCTTAGTTTTAAGTGTTTAGTTTTTAATTAGTTTTTACTTGATAATAAGCATATTACAAAATAAAAAAACATTGTTTTTATTTGTCCATCTACTTACTTAAAACAATTATTGATACGATGATTTTGTAAATTATCGTATCAATTACAGCATTTAACATGAAGAAAACCCTCCTCCTTTTTTTTTTAATATTGAGCTTTCAATATATTTATAGTCAATCTTTGGAAAACAAGATTGATAGTATTGATGTGCTTTTGAGTCAAAAACAAGATGAAAAAACTAATTATATTTTGACTTTTGAAAAAATAGAATTACTTATAGATAATAAAAATCTCTCCGAAGCAAAAAAATTATGTAACTCTATATTAGATAAGTTATCTCCCAAAAAAGACCCCAATCTAACTGCCAAGTCCTATTATTTTATCGGACTTATTTACAAAGATGAGAATAAATACGATTTAGCATTAAATAATTTTTACGAAGCACTATCGTTGGAAGAACAAATTACAGAAAATCGTATTATTGTAGATATTTATTTTGAAATAGGATATGTTTATATGCTTATTGGTAACCTAGAAAAAGCAATATTATTTCTTAAAAAATCTAACGAAGACTTAGAGGACTTAGGTAACGAGGTTGAAAAAGCTAAAACAATAAATAATATTGGCTACATGTATGAAGTTTCAGGAAAATATGACTTAGCATTAAAATATTACAGAGAAGCTCTTGCTGTTTTTGAAAAATTTGAAGATAAGCAATCAGTCTCTTTTGTTCTTAATAATATTGGGGCATTGTTTCGGGAAATAGAAAACTACGAAATGGCAATAGACTATTATACAAAGGCTTTGAAAATAAAAAAAGAACTTAAAGATACTGCCTCAATGTCCACAACGTATAACAATTTTGGTGTAGTATATCAAAAACAAGAAAAATATGATAAAGCCATAGAATTTTATAATAAAGCATTAGAAATATCTAAAAATAATAATGATATAAAATCAATTGCAAGAACAACAAATAACATAGGAAAGGTATATGAATCTCAACAAAAATACGAGCAAGCATTGGAATTATATTTTAAATCATTGAAACTTAAAGATTCTATTAACGATAATCATGGTAAAATTTTATCGTATTTGAATATAGGTAAGGTTTACAAAAAAACTCATGATTATAATAAATCCATAGAATATTTAACACAAGGATTAAAATTAGCAGATTCTTTAAGCTACGTAAAAGAACTTTCTGCAATATACAAAGAAATAAGCGAAGTTTATGAGATGTCTAACAATTTAGAATTAGCATTAAAATTCCATAAAAAATATTCTATAATAAACGATACAATATTAAATAAAGAAAAACAAAAAAACATAAACGAATTAGAAATTTCGTATCAGACAAGCGAAAAAGAAAAACAATTAATTTATCTAAAAAAAGAAAATGAAAGTAAAGAAAAAATATTATTTCGTAATGGCTACCTTACTGTTACAATTATATTTCTACTTATTTTTATAAGTCTATTCTTTTATATTTTAAATAATAGAAAAAAACTCAGGATAATTAACAAAAGTGTAGTTTTAGAGCAAAAACTCCTCCGCTCACAAATGAATCCGCATTTTATTTTTAATTCGCTTTCGTCTATTCAAGCATATATTTATAGTAACGAAACTATGGAAGCAGGCAAATATATTGCCAATTTTGCAAAATTGATGAGGCTAATATTAGAAAATTCGCGAAAAGAATTTATATCTGTAAGCAACGAAATAGAAACACTTGAGTATTATCTTAAATTACAAAAATTACGTTTTGATAATAAATTTGATTATAAGGTAATTATTTCGGAAAACATTAACTCCGAAAATGATTATATTCCTCCAATGCTTGCCCAACCAATAATAGAAAACGCAATAGAACACGGAGTTAGAAAATTAGATAGGCAAGGTTCTATTGAAATAAATTTCGTAAAAAAAGGAAAATCAATAACTCTAAGCGTAACAGATAATGGAAGAGGTTTTGATGAAAATAAAAGCAACCAAAAAGAGAAGAATGAATCTTATGCTTTAAAGATAACAGAAGAAAGGCTTGCGACTTACAGTAAAAATTCTAAAATAAAAATAAAAACACTGAAAAAACAAGACAAAATAGTTGGCACAAAAGTGTCGTTTCAAATCCCCCTAAAAATATAAATAATGTATAGAGTAGTAATAATTGACGACGAGTCAGGAGCAAGAAAGGTAATATCTGCAATAATAAAAAATTACACAAAAAACTTCATCATTGTTACAGAAGCCGATAGTGTTGTTTCTGGAATATCTGCGATAAAAGAATACAATCCAGACATTGTTATGCTCGACATAAATCTACAAGATGGAACTGGTTTTGATATACTTAAACAATTGCCTGAAATAAATTTTAAGCTAATATTTATTACCGCCTACAACGAATTTGCGATAAAAGCAATAAAATATTCAGCATTTGACTATATCCTAAAACCCGTTGATGCCGACGAGCTTATACAAACTCTCAATAATATAGAAAAAGAAACCGATAATAATTTGACAAATCGTCAATTAAAAACTCTTTTTGAGAATATTAGCGAAAAATCAAATAAAAAAAAAAAGTAATTCTAAAAACTTCCGAAAGCATACACATTATAGATATTAGAAATATAGTTTACTGTAAGTCAGATAATAATTACACAGAGTTTTTTCTTACCGATGGAAAAAAAATACTCGTATCAAATACTTTAAAGCATTATGAAAATACGCTAGACCAAAATATTTTTGTCAGATGCCATCAATCTTATCTTGTGAACAACCAACATATAATAACTTACGAAAAAAGAGACGGAGGTTTTCTTATTATGTCAAATAATAATGAAATTCCTGTTTCGGCAAGCAAAAAACAATTCGTTTTTCATGTAATAGAACAATTATAGTCTTTAAATTCTAATAAAATACTGTATAACTCTCAACCAATATATCTATATTCTAATATTCTCATATTTATACAAAAACAATTTCTATTTTTGTATTGTTCTTAAGGGGGTTAAGAATTAAAAGCTCGTATCAACAGCCTGTTGATATGAGCTTTTTTTTTTTTATTTGAAATTACACACCCATCTTTGCTATATTCTAATCCACCACCCAGCAATTCTCAATGGCTGTATTCAAATTCTAATACTGCCAAATTTCTAAAAAATAAATATTCATATTTGCAAACATATTAGGGGGCTAATTAGAAAGGTTTGTGCTAACATTTTGTTTGGTGCAAACCTTTTGCTTTTTTTATAGAATTCTAATATTTCTATTATAAATTCTAAACTAAACTATGCAAATACTCAAGTCTAAAAAAAATAAACTTTTTTCTGAGTATATTTGTTGGAAAATAAATTTTATTAAACCAACCCCTAATATTTCACAAAAAACTCTTAAAACTATGAAAAAATTTAAAATTACATTCCTGTTTTCGTTTTTAATGCTTTTAACTTTTAACTTATCTGCACAAACAGAACAAAACACACAAGAACCACAAGTTACTATAACATTTAAAACAACTCCAAAAACTAATCCTGTAATAGAACAAGTAAATAAACTTACAGATTATGACGATAATTTAACAGAAATGGTTATTGAACAAATGTATATAAATAGAAATACAAAAATTACAAGCATAGTTTCAGACGAAGAGTTTAATAATATGAAAGAAGAAGATAGAAACTCTGTAATTAAAGAATCAGAAGTTATGGAAATTATCAATCTTTTCAGAAATTAAGTTCTTCTTTATTTGCAAACAGACAATCTATTTATTTTTAATAATTTATTCTAACTTATAATAAAAACTATGAAAAATTTTATAAAACAATACACATTGCTTGCTATTATTATACTAATAGTAAGTGGCAATTCTTTTGGGCAAGTAGTTGTTTCGCACGACTTTAACTCTTCTGATGACGGTTGGACGTCTGGAGGTGCTGTTAATGGAATGAGTTGGACAAGAGGTACTGACCCTTTTATGGATAATGCAACTAATGTTTGGTCAACCTCACCATTTAATAACTATCCCAGTAGTGCAGGTGCTTATCTACAAAGTCAAGTTTTTGATTTTTCCGCTTATAGCGGAATGGAACTTTCTGTAGATGTTCAAGTAAATTCAGAAGCTGGTTACGATGGAGTTAGTCTTTTCTACTCCCTTGATGGAGGAACTTCTTGGAGTCAATTAGGAACACAAGCAGCAGGTTTTTATACTGCTACAGGAGTTAACGGAATCAATGATCGATATACAGAAATAACCTCAGACCCCGATGGTTGGACTGGAACATCACAGACTGATTTTGCGACCTACACTGTTTCACTACCAGGAGCATTAGAAAGTGCATCAGTAATTTTCCGTTTTTATTTTGGAAGTGATGGTGATACAAATAAAGATGGTGCTGCTATTGATAATTTTTTAATTATGATACCGCTTAATGAAGACTCAAAAATATTATCAAGTGCTACATTAACAGAGCCAACAACAATATCGTCAATATTAGATACCGAAGGAACAAAATTAGATGTTTTTGATTTCACCTTTGAAGACTTAGCGTCGGGTGATGCAACAGCTACAATTATTGATCAACTTCAAATTATTCCTGGAACAACAAATAGTATTGCTGATTGGACAACAACAATTGCAGGAGTAAGATTAGACGGACCAGACCAAACAGCAATGGTTGGAACTATAAATGCAACAGATATAACATTTTCTGCTGACGACATGATTTCAATTGCAGATGGAGGTTCCGAGGAATATACTCTTTCTATCTGGCTTAAACTGTCGGTTACAGAAGGCGATATTTTAGATTTTAAAATTTCTGATGGTTCAGTAACTTGTGATGTGGCAGGTTCTACTTTTGGAACATATTCTACCGAAAGTGGTAGCGAAACAATAACTGTTGTTGCTACTGATTTAGGTTTTATAGAACAACCGAGAAATGTTTTACCAAATGTTGCTATGACAGAAGACGTAACAGTTGGAGGAGTAGATGAGAATGGAAATTTTGATGAAGATTTTTCAGGAACAATTAGTTTAAGTTCCGACGGAACACTTACAGGCGACCCAGTATCACAGGCTACTGTTGCAGGTGTTGCAACTTTTTCGGGACTTGTTCATACAGTTCAAGAGAATGCAAGAACTCTTACTGTAACATACATAACACCAGACCCAGATTGGGTTGCAGACAGTGAGCTTTTTGATGTTTATGAAGTTGATTGTGGTGCAGCAGATATTCCTACCAACGAGTGTGTTGACGCTCCAATGATTGATTTATCACAACCTTTTTTAGGAAGCACAAGTTGTTCATATGACGTAAGTAATAACGAAAATCTGAATGGATCACCATGTAGTGGTCATGGTATGGATAATGATTCATGGATAAAGTTTCAGGCAGCTGCCACAGAAATAGAATTAGAAGTAGAAGTTGGAACTTGTAGTGGAGGTAATAGTGGTATTCAGCTCGCTGTATTTTCAGGCGATTGTGCCACTGGGCTTGATGAAATTCCAGGAAGTTGTGCTGGACCTGGAACATATCCAGACAATGCTGAAACTATTTTTGTTTGGAACTTTACAGGATTAACAATTGGTGCAGAATACATTATTAGAATAGATGGTTATGCAGGTCAAGACTGCGATTACTGGTTTACTCCAATTTCAGGAATAGTTATTATACCTCCAAATGATGATTGCGAAGACGCATTAGAATTAACATGTGGTGGTGCTAATTTAGTAAGTAATATTATGGCAACCGAAGGAACTTTACCTATTGGTTGTACTGGTGGTGGAACTCCGTCTAAAGGTGTTTGGTACACAATGACTGGAACAGGAGAAGTTTTTACTGTAAGCACAGACAATCCTGGAACTAACTTTGACACGGAATTGAATGTTTATATAGGATCTTGTGCTTCTTTAGTTTGTATAGGAGGAGATGATAATGGCGGAACAGGAACAACTTCTGAATTTACTTTTACTTCTGTTAATGGAACTGAATATTATGTATATGTTGATGGAAATGGAGCCTCAGAGGGACAGTTAGAAATAGGTTTAACTTGTACAGGAATATCAAGCCCAGTAATTACAGTGCAACCAACAGACCAAACGGTTTGTTTAGAAACAGAGTCAGTTGCTTTTGCATTAACAGCAACTAATGCAGATTCATATCAATGGCAAGTTCATTCAACAGTATGGACAGATATTACCAACGGTGGAGTTTATTCTAATGCAACAACAAACACTCTTAATATTTCAGATGCTACTGGTTTAATTGGAGCTCAATATAGATGTAATATAACAAATGCAGCAGGAACAACAACAAGCAACACGGTTACTATTATTGATGGTGCTCCCGTAGCACCTACTACTGTTGCAGCAACTTTTACTGCAATAACAGTAGGCGGAAATACAACATTATCATACACAGGAGGTTCAGGTGATAGCTTTGAGTGGTATTCAGGTTCATGTGGAGGAACTTCTGTAGGTTCAGGAAATAACTTAGTAGTTTCACCTATTGTAACTACAACATATTATGGGCGTTGGGAAAATGCTTGTGGAGAAACTGCTTGTTTAAGTATTGAAATTACTGTAAACCCTGTTCTTTATACTATTTCTGGAACTTTAAAATATGACAACACTGCAACAACTGCCCTTGCAAGCCAAACAATAAAACTAATGCAAGGTGTTTCACAAATTGGAAGCGATGCAACAACTGATGCAAGTGGTAATTATTCGTTTTCTAATATTGTAAATGGTATTTATACGGTAGAACCAGATGTAACATTAGACTGGAAAGGCGTTACTGCAATGGACGCAACACATTACAGAAAACATATTGCAGCTGTTACTTTATTAACTGATTTACGATGGCGTTCTGGAGATATTATTTCTCCCGCAACACCTCCTGCAAATCCAACACTTACTGCAGCAGACTTAACTCCAATTTATCAAAGAATTGTAACACAAATATCTACATTTGCAGCAGTTGGAAATTTTGCATACTCAGATGGAGCAACAACAGTAGCCGGAGCAGACGAAACAGTTGCTATGCGAGCAATTTGCTACGGAGATGCTAATGCTTCTTATTCTTTTGCAAAAAATGGTTTAGACCCAATTACTACCGAGAACAACGATGTTTTTTATTTTGACAACCAAGACGAATTTGAAATTCCTGTTAAAGTTGTAAATCCAATTAACAACCTATCTTCGGTTACTCTTGTAATTTCATACAACACAGAAATTGTTGATGTTACAGAACTTACAATGGCAGTAAATGACAACGCAATGGACTATACAATTATAGATGGAGTTATTAGAATAGTATATTCAAATCTTGATGCAAATAGTTTTTCTGAGGGAAATGTTTTATTTTACATAAAAGGAACAGTTACAAACCTAACAACCTCAACAACAATTATTAATCAAGTAAACGGAGAATTTGGCGATTATAATGACGAAATATTAAATGATATTATTTTGGATATTCCTTTATTTAGCCCAACAACTGTTACTGGAGTAAACTCAGATAATAACAATATTTTAGTTTACCCAAACCCTGCTAAAAATTACTTGAATATTAGTAATATAACCAATTCAAAGATAGAAATATACGATATTTATGGTAATTTATTAAGGACTGAGAATATTAAAACTAATTCTGCAAAAATAGAAACAGAAAACCTATCTAATGGAACTTATTTTATAAAAATTTATAAAAACGAAGAACTAATAACTCGTAAATTTAATATCATAAAATCAAATCAAATCAACTTTTAGATATTCCACTTTTTTAAAGTGGAATATTTGATTAATAACTCCTTTTATTTAAAATATCATTACCTCCCTTATCTTATTTATCATGAAAAATAAACTATTTTTAATTATATTATTATCCTTTACTTTAACACTGTGGAGTAGTTCTTCTTTTGGGCAAACGGTTACAGTAGGAACAGGAGGAAGTACTATTTTGTATTCTCCTTATATGCCTAATGCTTCAAATTACAAAATCCAATATATTTATACTGCATCAAGATTAAATGCAGCAGGTTTACCTATCGGGGCAGAGATTACATCATTGGCTTTGGATATTGCAACAAAAAACAGTTCAGAGACAATTCCCTCGCTTACAATTCAAATGGGACATACTACTAATACTACATTTCCATCTTCTACTTTCTTATCTTCTCTAACTACTGTATATTCTCAAAATTACTCAACAGTTGTAGGATGGAATACACATAACTTCTCATCAGGTTTTGTGTGGAATGGGACAGATAATATTGTTATTCAATATTGTTTCGAGGGTAAAACATCAGAATCTTCTACTTGGGATTACATATATTATGAAAATCATAGCAATACAATGAATGATTTATATGGCTCATGTAGTTCTACTACAGGTGGAACTGATAATTATTTGCCAAATATAAAATTTGGATATAAAGTTAAACCTACCCTCACAATAACAGCAGTTTCGGAAACCGCAGGAAACACCGTAGCAGTTCCCATAAATGCCGAAGACCTAGTTGGATTAGTTGGTTTTCAGTGGACAATAGTATACGACGATTCAAAACTAACTTATGTAGATTGTGATACATGGGACGGTGGAGTAACACCTGCTTCTGTTACAATAAATTCAAGTATTCCTGGAAAATTAATGTTTGTTTACAATCAACACCCTAACGAGATTGATATTACAAACGGAACATTTTTTAATATAAATTTTGATATTGATTTAGCAGCAACAGGAACCGCCTGTCTCACTTGGTCTGATAACCCAACGGCAAGAGAATTATCCGATGCCGTTCCCGAAGTAATTGATGCCGTTTGGGAAAACGGTTGTGTTACAATTTTACCACCTCCTCCAACATTAATAATAGACAATACTACAACTGGCTCTGTTGGTAATGCAGTTGCTTTGCCAATAAATGGTATAGCTATAAGTGGGCTCGTAGGTTTTCAGTGGACTATTGATTATGACGAAACAAAACTTACTTACGTAAATTGCACAAATTGGCACACAGACGTAAACGGAACAGTTACAGTTTTTGATAATGGTGATAAATTAATGTTCTCACACTCAAATGGTTCTGTTGTGGCAGATGAAATAGATATTGCAAACGGAAAGTTTTTTGATATTAATTTTACAGTAGATCCTGGAGCAAGCGGAACTGCTTGTTTATCATGGTCCGACGACCCAACAGCAAGAGAACTTTCTGATGTAACACCAGCGGTAATTACACCAGTAAATTGGACAGACGGTTGCATAACAATTGTGCTTGAAGGACATTGGACAGGAGATGTTTCCACAGAATGGGACAACACAGGAAACTGGAACGACTCACACATTCCAATTTCTGGCGACAATGCCACAATCCCAGATGTTTCGGCAGGAAGCAATCGTTATCCTCTGATTGATGTAGTGGCTGTTTGTGCAAATCTAACAATTAATGCAGATGCAAATGTGCAAATAGCACCAGACTTCTCACTCACAGTAGAAACTACACTTATAAATAGTGCAGGAAATCCTGGTTTAATTATAAAGTCAGACGCAACGGGAACAGGCTCACTAATTCACAATACTGCCGATATTGATGGAACAGTTGAACGATTTTTTGGAGCAAGTTCGGGAACTCAATGGCATTTTTTATCTTCACCAACAGTAGATGCTCCAAGAAATTTATTTCATGCAAATAATTTTTACGAATACGATGAAAGCACAGGAGATTATTGGGCAAGTGCAACTGATTATCAAGGTACTTCTGGTTGGGGAGACCCTTCGGGAAATCTTACAACAATGAAAGGATATATTTATTATTATTATCAAACAACCATAGACTACGAAGGAAAATTACATTACGATGCTTTAGGATATAATGCTAATGTAAACTATACCGACCATACTGGAGACGCAATGCCACCGGGCGAAGCTCCAAATAATGGTCCTTACAACGCATGGACAAGTTACGATGGCTGGAATTTAATAGGAAATCCGTATCCATGTACAGTAGATTGGCAATCAGTAGGTTTAACAGATGTAAACAACACTGTATATTTTTACGATGATGTTGCTGAGAATTATAAATATTATAATTTTGCAGGAGGGATCTATGTTAATGGCATGTCTGTAAATGGAGGCACACGTTATATTCCTATGGGACAAGGCTTTTTTGTGAAAACAGATGATATTGTTGATGGAGGAGTTATTACACTACCACTTGCTTCTCTGAGTCATGAAATTCAACCTTTTTGGAAAAATGATAAAGATAATATAGATGAAAAATATATTAAATTATCTACTTCATCTGAAGATTTTAACGATGAACTTATAATTAGAGTTTTAGAAGATGCAACTTTAGATTTTGATGGGCAATTTGATGCCTACAAACGTTATTCTTGGAATGCTGATGTGCCACAAATATATTCCATGGATATTTCGCAAAACACTGAATATGCAATAAATACTTTACCTGAGTTTAACGAAAACATAAGCATACCACTTGGATACAGCATAAATACAGCTGGAAATTACTTTTTTGAATTATCCGAACATAAATTTGAAGGTGTTAAGGTTTATATTGAAGATACTTATCAAAACACAAATACTCTTATTAGCGAATTTGATAGATATAATTTTAACATAAATGAAGGAAATACAAAAGATAGATTTATTCTACATCTTGTTAAAAACACTACAGATATTGTTAATATAGAAAATAAAGTATCAATATTTCCTAATCCTTCAAATGGAGAATTTACAATTTTATCTTCAAATAATAAAATAACAAATGTGGAAATTATAGATATAACAGGAAAAATAATTACTACTGAGGTTTTTAACAATAAAACGTGTAACTTAAATATTACCGCTTGCACATCTGGTATTTATACTTTAAAAATTAAAACAAACAACAGTGTTTTTTATGAGAAAATAATAATAGAATAACACACACATCTAACAACCTCCCATTAAGTAAGTAGTGTGCCATAAGTTTCTTAACAATAAAATTTGTGATTCGGAGGGCGATTTCAAGTCGCCCCCCGAATAAATTGGAGAAGTTTACAACTTAAATCTATTGTTAAGAAACTTTTGGCACACTACTTAGATTGACAATTTTAAATTTACGATTGGTTTACACTTGATAATCAGGAGTAAACTAATTGTCAGTTATCCATTTAAAATTGTCCATCTACTTTACTTAACCTGCATTATTCATAAAAACCGTTAAAACGGTTATAATCAATGTTCTAATT